>JAKPKF010000353.1 GCA_029553845.1 bacterium
AAACAAGACAAGGGGGTGAAACTATTTTTCATAAATACAGTTTTACCCCCTCAGAAATACTCTATACTCATTGACTATCACTTCCCTTTCTCTGTACAATGTAAATTATCAAGAAATAATGCAACCAAACCCAGAACTTGAAACAGAAAAAGAAACGACTATTGGAAGAGATTTACTACTATCTACTTCCGAAAATATATTCCATACAAGAGTAGAAACATCCCAATCCAAAGAATACAAAAATTACAAAATAACTGAGTTTTCAGTATTTAAAGAAGAAATACAATCTGCATCTTCCGAAGATATATGGATTAATTACTCAGGATTAGTTGGTGAATCTCTATTTCTGCTTGCATGCGAGAATAACAATATCCCCATTAAAATATCTACTGGAGATGAAGATTGGGCAGGTATAGACTTTTATCTATTTGGCTATCCCATAGATGTAACAACCGCATGTAAACAACATGCTATAGAAAGAAAAATAGATACAACAAGATACCCTACTCTCTTTCTTCCTAGGTTTGTTGGAAATAATTCAATATATTGTAAGCCTCCTGTACTTATTCCTTACACAAAGGAACTTTTTGAAAAAGGATCTTTTGACACTACAAGATATTTAGATGAAATGCTACAGATAAACTACGAAGTGGAAGAAATAATTGAAAACGAAGTATATTTTAAAAATGAACAATCAATACATCTCAGAAAAGCCGGCTTGAACAATGTACACAACATGAAAACAATAATGACACTAATTTCTGGCATTCTTTAGAGATTTTAGTAATTGCTCACTCTCTGTTTTTGTAGCCAACTCTGGTTGTAGTGAACTATCCATATATATAGGGGTTAACTTTGTTTGTATATGCTTACCCTTGTAAACATAATGTGTTAGAACAATCCCCTGCCTTGTCCCTATCCAATACTTCTGATCAAAATACAAATTACCCAAACCATAATAAATTACCCCATTACCATACAATTCATAAGTCTGTGGTTGATGTGCCTGTGTACCAATTACAATATCTGCTCCAAAATCTATAGCCTTTCTAAACGTACCCTTCTGGTCTGGAGAACTAAGAGGTTTGTAACAGATTGGATACACTACATCTGAACTAGGATAGCTGTAACACTCCTGAAATTGGAAATCTACAATAACAATATCTGCATTCTTTCTTGCCTCCTCAATATCTGCCTTCATTTTCGCTTCTGTGTATGAATTTGCACCTGCAGTACTTTCCCACGCTATAGCACCTGTCTTTAACATACTGTCATAGTAATTGTAACCCAAGAAAGCAATCTTCGTACCTTTAACCTCCTCATACAAAATTTTAGATGCATCATCCTTATTTAACCCTCCACCAAAATACCTCATACCAGCATCCTTGTACATCTGTATACTCTTAGCATTGTTAACACTACCAAAGTCATTATTATGGTTACCTGTTAGCTCCACAATATCTACACCACTTGCTGTTAGCGTTTCAAAATATTTGGTATTTGAACAAAACCTCATACCAGAGTAAACCTTACAAGTATCTGTAAATGACACCTCGTTAGAAATATGTGTAAGATCTGCATCTGCGAGAAAACCCCCTAACTTCTCTGCTGGATAATCATAGTTCTTTAGAGAATCCATCTTGTATGCTAAACCCCTAGATATCGCTACTACTCCAGACATATTAATCTTTGCTAAACTCTCCTTACTCCAATCATCACCATAGTCAGAGAGATTTTTCTTCATAACAGCAAGTATGAAAGCTTCATCTTGGTTATCTATAGTTGCATAGAATCTTATGGGAATAGAACCCTCATTGTCATCTAGATAGTAATGACTATCTACTCTTAAAATTTTAAAAGAGGGACTTAGATCTTTAAATTCCACCAAACCAATATTACTATCTGACTTCTTTAATGTAGTTATTAATTCTTCAATACTGGTTACAACCTTTGGTTCTACACCATACTGTGCTTTTACATACCCAATATACTGAGAATCTAGAATATACAAATTGTATTTCTGAACATCTTTTTCCGCTATTTCATTTAACAAGGAGTAGACATGCCCAACAGGTATTAAATCTTTCTTAAAAACATCTACAGAGCTCTCAGATGGAGTACTTGAGACCACAATATCTGACTTACCCTCTACAAATTCAAACCTCCTCTTTTCATTGAATGCAATACTACCTAACTTCTCCTTTACTAAATCCACATATTCCGTTGGAATATCCTTTTCAAAAGACACTGAAAAAGTATTGTAAACAACCTTAACTTGACGTGTGAATATTAATATATTCAACGTCTTCATATTGGATATATACATGTAAGGAAGGAATATCAGCAAGAAGAGGATAAATGCCAATTTAATGCTCTTTTTTGTATCGGTTTTCTTCTTCTCTAATCTTTCAGTCATCCTTATCGTTTGCATACGCTCCAGTTTATCACAATATGACCAATCTGTAGACAATACACACTATGGGCTAAATATGGTATAATATGTGTTGTCATAATGGCGTTTTAACTTTAAAAATACTAATTATGAAAAAACTGCTATTAAAAGGAAGAACTGCTGTGGCTATACTATCTGGACTACTCTTCGTAGGCATGATATTCAAAACTATAGATGACAAAATCCCTACACAGATAGCTCAAGCTAACCAAAATACAGTACTTCCTACAAAAGAAGAAACCATTAATGAAAGCATACAAATTGAAGCTGTTGTTACTCAAAAGGTTGCGGATAAAAGAGTAATACAGATTAAACAGTACCTTTCTAAAAGAAATGCACCTTTAGCTAAATATGCTCAAGACTTTGTTGATGCTGCAGATAAATACGGTATTGACTATAGAATTGTTGCTGCTATCTCCATTATTGAGTCTGGTGGTGGTAAAAACACATTCAAACCTTACAATGCATGGGGATGGGGTAAAAGTGGATTTGCAAACTGGAAAGAGGGTATCTATGCCGTATCTAAGGGATTAGGAAAATACTACGATATAGGTCTAACAACACCAAAATTAATATCCAAATCCTACTGTCCTCCAAGTGCAGACAGCTGGGCAAGTAAGGTTCAGTATGTTATGTACGAAATATCTAAACAGTAATATTTGGTATATAATTAGATATGGAGCCTAAAGTTGCTAAATTTGAGAAATATTTACTTACATATTTCAACAAAGCAGAGCTTAACATTCTCCTAGATGAAATCTTTAACAAAAAAATTTACGACATAGATCTTGAAACTACCACTCCAATCATCTTTGATGTAGGAGCACACATTGGTTTAGCTACAATATTTTTTAACCAGAAATATCCCTTAGCAAGAATTACTGCTTTTGAACCAAACCCAAATACATTTCCATTGTTAGAGGAAAATACATATTTCAACAATATACACAATGTTACATTACATAATGTAGCACTAGGGAAAAAATCATCCCAAAGAACACTGTTCATAGATTCTTCAAACAATGGTGGTTTCTCTACTGCAAGCTTTATGAAAGATGCATGGAATGGTACACAAGAGAGTCTTGGTATCGAGGTTATAACAGAACCGCTAAGTAAATATATCAACTCTACAATAGATTTGGTAAAAATAGATGTAGAGGGTACAGAACAAGAGATTATCGAAGAGCTAGATGAAAGTGGAAAGATTGGAAGTATTAAAAACATAATTATCGAATTTCATCCTACAGAGAAACAGGATATTGAGAAAATCAAAAGTATTTTACAAAAGAATGGTTTTACGATTGAAATTAGAAAAGATAAAAAGGACAAACTAGTCTATATACTGGGAAAACACTCCCTTTAAGAATCTTCTAATAGAGGAATCATTAAATATCTTGTAAAGTTCCTTTGCTAGTTTTTTTGAATCATGTCTAATTAAACTTCTTACTAATTTATCTCCTTTATCTTTTTTTATAACATCATTTGCAACCAAATCTGCATATATAATCTTTCGTTTTTTCGTTTTTTCTAAATCATCTACAATCAAGCTCTCTCCATCTGCTACATATCTTTTGTATGCTTCTTCTGGAATTCTTCCATTGTTAATTAATATATAGTCAATCTTTCTTCCAATATATCCCTCTATCAATTCAACAATCTCTTTATGACTCCTATGCCTTGTTTGACCAATTTTTGTCATTAAATTAGATATATATATTATCTTTCCTTTGCTTTTCTTCAAGGCACTAGATACTCCTTCAACTAAAAGATTTGGTAACATTGTTGTAAAGAGATCTCCTGGACCAAGAATAATGTATTCTGATCTCTCTATACATTCTTTCGCACTTGGATATATCTTCGCTTTTGAATCAAGATAAAAATTTGTAATCTTTTTGTCCTCTTTAATCTCATCTATGAGATGTTCCCCTACTACCTTGGTCCCATCTCCATACTCTGCTACAAGTCTGACATCGTCTAGTGTTACTGGAAATATATTGCCTCGGATATTGAACATTACCTTAAACATCTCAATTGCTTCTACTTCACTACCCATTATTTCCGTCATAGCTATCATTAAAAGGTTTCCCATTGTATGTCCTTTAATATTTTCTCCCTCTGAAAAACGGTATGTGAAAAGTTTTCGCAACATATCATTGTTTCCACTATCTGCAAGTGCAACAATGGATTTCCTAACATCACTTAGAGGTAACAGTCCAAACTCATCTCTTACAACAGCATTGCTTCCTCCATCATCCATCATTCCAACGATAACAGAGAGATTCAAATCTCTGTATTCCTTCAATCCTTCTAGTACTACAGTTGAACCTGTACCACCTCCAATAACGGTAACATTCATACGGAAAGTATACCACTTTCGTGGTATAATACAGCATTAACATTACTTAAATATCCTCATGGAGTTAAAAATAGGTTCAAAAGTTTTCTATCCATCCCACGGTGCTGCGAAAGTAATTGCAGAGAAAGAAATTGAGTTTAATGGAGAGAAAAAAAAATATTTTGAATTTGAATTCATGACCAATCCTTTAAGTATCTCAACCCCAGTAGAGAATATTGCCAGCCTAGGAATTAGAGAGGTTCTTCCAGTTGCTAAGATTAAGGATGCAATGAAGGAATTAAAGAAAAACTCTACTAAAAATCCAAAGGTTAAAGACTTTAATGTAATGCTAAACATATTCAAAGATTTAGAGAGCAGTTCAGATATCAAGGCTTCTGTTGAAATTATTCAGTATTGTAACTATGTAAAAAAGACCCGAGAGAAAGAGGGTCGTTTAATCCCAATTAGTATCGAGAAACAACTGGAAGAAGCAGTTAAAAATATTGTCGGAGAACTTGCCTTAGCAACAGACAAATCTTTAGAAGATGCTTCAAAAACTTTCTCAAAAGCCACTGGTATTACAGTAGATGTTATTAAAGATTAATAGTTAATCCTACCTGTACATTTCCAACTTTAAATTGATTCTCCGTCTTGGATATATCATCTACAAATTGTATATCTTTTACCTGTAAGGTTGTTTTTCCACACCCATCTACAACCTCTTTTAGAAGCTCACTTTCTGTGAAAAGTACCAAAGACACAGTATCGTTAATTTTTAAACCCTGCTTCTTTCGAATATCCCTGTACTTTCTTAGGAAGTCATTTAACATTCCTTCTTCCTTTAGATCATCGGAAAGAATAGTATTTATAGATACAAGTTTTTCAGCATTTCCAAAAGATTTAATACATTCTCCCTTCGGTTGTTCTTTTGCATAAAAAATACTCTTTACATTTAATTCCTCTTTTACAATTTCCATTATTTCACTGTCATCAATGCTAATATAGGCCTCAAGAAGAGGTTGTCTTAGATTCATCTTTGCATCTTCTCTTACTTTTAGACCATTAGAGCATATTTCCCTTGCTAGGTTCATTTTCTTAAGTACATCTTCGTCTATATTTTCTTTTTTAGAGTCGAAATAGTTCTCAAGATGCACAGACTCTTTCTCTCCTGAGAGGTTGAGATACATTACTTCAGATATGAAAGGCACAAATGGAGCCAGAAGTTTGCTTAATTCCAAGAGTACATAGTGAAGTGTTCCAAGAGCATTTGCATCTCCATTTTTAAATCTCACTCTTCCTCTTCGGATATACCACTGAGAGAGATCTTTGACAAAATCTTCAATTTCTCTAGATGAAGAAGCGATATTGTACCCGTCCATATATCCTATTACCTCATTTACAAGTTTGTGTAATCTTGCAATTATCCATTTATCCATTACATTGTCTACTTCAGCAATGTCAAATCTAGAATAATCAAAATTGTGCAATTTAGAATATGTAAGAAGATAGTTGAATGAATTCCAAAGTGGAAGGTAGAATCTTCTTTTTACATCATCTAATGTTGGCCACCCAAACCTCATATTTCCTCCAATAGAGGCAGTTACATAGTTCCATCTCAAAATATCGCTTCCAGCTTTATCTGCTGCTTCATCAAATTTAATATTATTCGGTTTTGTTTTACTCATTCTCTCGTTGTTCTCATCTCGAAGCTCTGCATATCCTAAAACTTCTTTGTAAGGGACTTTCCCTTCTAGTACTACACCAAATACCAACATAGAGTAAAACCACAATCTTACCTGTTCTAGCATTTCGGTTATGAAGTCTGCAGGGAACCATTTTTCCCAGTAAGCTCTGTCTTCAAGATAGTTAAGAGTTGAGAATGGTACTACTCCTGCATCCAACCAACAGTCTCCTACATCTGTTACCCTGTTCACTTCTTGTCCACAATGAGGGCATTTTATTTTAATTTCATCTATCCATGGTCTATGAATACTTTTTAGATTGTCTACTAAGGATGGATCTACTGCTAACTCTTTTAGCTCTTCAAGACTTCCAACAACATGAAGTGTGTTACACTTTGAACACTCGTAAAAAGGAAGAGCTAAACCGTAGAATCTTTTTCTACTAATCATCCAATCTCCCATACTGTCTAACCAACCATGCATTCTTTTCCCCACAAATTCTGGATTCCATTTAACTGTATCTGTTTGTTCTTTGAGTTGAGCTTTAATCTTTTGTACATTTATGAACCAGTTGTCTTCTAACCTGAAAAGACATTTAGTCTTACATCTCCAACAGTGAGGATAGCTGTGCTCATACTCTTCTGTTTTAAACAACAATCCCTTGTCCTGCAAGTATCCAATTACAATATCTGAAACATCGTGGGCATAAATACCAGTTAAATCTCCATAGCCTTCTAAAAATCTTCCAGTAGAGTCAATTGGAGATATTGCTGAAGCACCAAGTTCTTTTCCAAGTTCGTAGTCTTCCTGTCCACATCCTGGAGCTATATGTACAACCCCTGAACCACTTTTTGCATCTACAAGATCCCATTCTACTATCTTGTGCTCTACACCTTTTTGAGATTCGAAATCATACAGAGAGTCATACTTCTCTCCCATCAAATTCGCTACATCTATACTTTCTACATTATTCAATCCCAATCTCTTTGCCGCATCTGCTCCAAGATATACAGTCTTTCCATCTATGTTTGTCTTTACATATTCCAATTCTGGATTTACTGCTAAAAGTACATTTGCGCTTAAAGTCCACGGAGTAGTTGTCCATGCAAGTACATATTCATTGTCTCTGTTTGAAAGCTTGAAGAACAAATATACCGAAGTATCCGTTATCATCTGGTATCCCTCTGCTTGCTCATGCTGAGAAAGTCCAGTCTCACATCTTGGACACCATGTAGTTGCAGATTTATTTTTGTAAATTAATCCCTTCTCTTGGCATTTTTTAAGGAAATACCAGATGTAGAGATTGTTAGTTTTAGACATTGTGTAGTAGCTGTTGTCCCAATCCATGAACATACCAAGTCTTTTAGATTGTTCAATTTGCACTCCTGCGAAATGGTTTACTCTTGCAACACATGATTCTGTGAATTTATCCATACCGTAATTTAAAATGTCTTTCTTACTGTTAAATCCCAATTCCTTCTCTACTTCTACCTCTACCCAGAGTCCCTGACAGTCAAATCCATTTTGGAATCTCTGTTCATATCCCTGCATATTCTTGTATCTTTGTACTACATCTTTGTATGTTCTTCCCCATGCATGGTGTACTCCCATAGGGTTGTTTGCAGTCATTGGTCCGTCTATGAAGGAGAAGTTCTCTTTTGCTCCTTTGTTCTTTTCAACATATTTCTTTTCAATGTCTTGCTCTTTCCAAAGCTCCATGACCTTTTTCTCCATATCTACAAAGTCCATATTGTTAGAAACATTTTTTAGTTCTTCTTTTTTAGACATCTTTTTGTGTTTTTAATTTAAACAAAAACCCCTTCAGTAATATTAACAGTATATATTAATATTACCAAAGGGGCGAACATTTAGTACGCGGTACCACCCTATTTTTTACTTATTGTGTATGTATCGCATACCTACGGTAGATTCTACTTGTATATTTACTTTCTTTCTACTACTCCCCAGTGATATCTGGATCTATGTATTAGGAATATTATATCAGAAGAAAAATTTAAAAGATATGAGTGAGATACACAAAGAAGATTAATATTCCAATATGTCCCCATAGTATCCTTTGTGGTATCATTACACCATGAATTGGAATTTAAAAACTCTGTACAAATCAGAAAAAGATCCACAGATACAAAAAGACATATTACTCTCTAAGAAGGCAAATGCTTCTTTCGTAACCAAATGGAGTAAAAACAAAAAATATCTTCAAGATCCAAAGGTTTTACTACAAGCAATACAAGAATATGAAAAACTAGAAGAAACATATGGACAATGCCAAAAACCACTCTACTACCTATCATTGCGATCATATTTGAACCAAAAAGATCCAGAGATAAAGGGTATGCTAAACAAACTATCAGAAACAGCTACAAAGATGGCAAACAATATCCAATTCTTTGAGTTAAACATATCTAAAATACCAAAAGAAAAACAAAAAGAATTCCTTAATTACAAAGGTCTTAACAATTACAAGCACTACCTTGAAAAACTCTTCCTTGTTGGGAAATATCTACTGTCAGATAACGAAGAGAAAATTTTCAATCTCATGTCTAAAACATCTCACTCCAACTGGACAGATATGGTAGAGGAACTTCTAAACAAGCAGAAATTCACTGTAAAAGATGAAGATGGTAAAAACAAGGAAATCTCCTACAATGAAGTCTCCAGATATCTCAATTCTACAAACAAGAAAGTAAGAGACTATGCTTCGAACGAATTTAACAAAATAAACAGTAAATATGCAGAGATAGCAGAGTTTGAAATCAATTCTATTTTAGAAGCAAAGAAAGTCTCCGACGATTACAGAAAAATTCCTCGTCCAGATTTAACGAGACATATTGCAGATGATATAGATAGCGAGACAGTAGATACATTGGTAAAGGTAGTAACAGATAATTTCAACATATCTCAACAGTACTACAAGAAAAAAGCAAAATTACTTGGCCTTCAGAAATTGGGATACCATGAGAGAAATATCCCCCTTAAAGGTATAGATATACCCTACCCTTACAAGAAAGGAATGGCACTTGTTAAGGAAACTTTTTCCTCACTTGACTCTAAATTTGAAGAAATTCTTAATTCTTTTGAAAAAGAGAATATTTACGATGTATATCCAAAAGAAAGTAAAAGTGGTGGAGCATTTTGTATCTCTGTTGGTAGATCCCTTCCTACATATATACTTTTAAACTATACGGACAGATTGAACGATGTTCTTACCATAGCCCACGAGAGTGGTCATGGGATACATTCAATTCTCTCTAAAAAACAGACTGAACTAAACAGTGGACACCCAATATCCCTTGCAGAGGTAGCAAGTACATTTTTTGAAGATTTTGTATTAGAAAAAATTCTAGAGAAGACCAATGACAAAGAAGTTTTATTGGGAATCTTGGATAACAAGTTAAATGGAGACATCTCTAGCATATTTAGACAAATTGCTTTTTACAATTTTGAGAAAGAGTTGCATGCCACATACAGAGAGAAAGGATTTGTACCAAAAGAAGAAATCTCAGAGATGTTTTGTAAGCATATGACTGCATATCTTGGAGATAGTGTAGAACAGGATGAGAGTATGAGGAACGGATGGATATATGTTAGTCATTTTAGAAGTTTCTTCTATGTATATTCATATGCTAGTGGTTTGTTAATTTCCAAAGCGCTACAGAAAATGGTAAAGGATAATCCCAAGAATATATCCTATGTGAAGGCTTTTCTTGAATCTGGAAGTAGTAAATCTCCAAGGGTATTGTTTAAAGAAATGGGTATAGATATTTCTAAGGAAGAGATTTGGAAAAAAGGGATAAAGGAGATAAAATATCTATTAGATAAATTAGATGAGATATAACTATGAATCGAGATAATTGGTGGGAAGGCGGATCACAAGATAGAACAGACCAAACATTAGAGCAATATTCACAAGATGTTCAAGAGTATCTTGAAACAGAAGGTATTAAAGGATACCTACTTGGTGACCCAACAATCTGTGGGTATACAACAATGCAGGTATGTGTTTTAGATCCACAAGAAGATATTTATAATAATGTTTTACTATTCGCTACACAAATAACTAAATTTAATGATCCAGAGTTTAAACTTCAACCATTAAAGAAAGATAGTTATAATTATATTTACGATAATTTCCACAAGGATTATCAGCTTGAATTACAATCTGAGGGAGTAGATAACAAAATACAATCTTTTCAAGGAAGATTCGATAGAAAAGCTAAAATTACAGAGATGCGTGAAATATAAATTGCCGGACCTAGATTCGAACTAGAATTAACGGTTCCAGAGACCGTCGTCCTACCATTAGACGATCCGGCACTAATGGATAATTATATCACCTTACCCAGATATTTCTCCAACCTTTCTCTCACTTTGTCTTCTCCCAAAATAGATATTACTTGGTATAAATCAGGAGATTTTGTTTTTTTAGTTATAGCTACTCTAAGTACCATAGCTATCTCTCCTGTCTTCGCACCCATTTCTTCAGCTAGCTTCTTTACTCCCTCAAACCATGTTTCAACGCTATTTGGAATTTCAAATACCTTAAGATATTTTTCCAATATTTCTTTCTGTTTAGTACTCTCTATTATCCCGGATATATCCTCATATTCAATATTCTCAAACATAGTATCAAAAAAGATTGTTAACTGCTCTTTAATATCAGAATATTTAACAATATCCTTTCTTACCTTCGGCCCCTCTCTTTCAATACCAAATATCTTTATACAGTAATCTTTGTTTTCTTTGAGAATATCTGCAACCTCTTTGTCATACTCCTCTACCCAAGTTAGAGCCTGGTCATATACCTGCTCTGCTGAAAGAGATGCTATGTAGTTTTTACACATGTCATCTAGTTTGACAATGTCAAAAAGCGATCCTGCTTTATTAAATTTATCCAACCTTAAAGCAAATTCTTCAGGAGATTTTCCTGGGTGTTGAATTTTCCAATCATAGAAATTGGAATTAGCAATATTTAATAGATATTCTTTAACACCTTCTTTTGGATATCCTTTACTAATGTAGTACTGAACATCTGCTTCTGGATCTTTCCTTTTGCTTAATTTTCTCTTACTACCATTTTCTGTTTTCATCAAAGGAGAAAAATGTGCATAGGGAATCTGTTTAAAA
This sequence comes from bacterium, assembly GCA_029553845.1. The sequence continues at coordinate 11,618 of JAKPKF010000353.1, forward strand.
CCAAGTTTTTGAAAAAGTTCAACATGTAAAGGAACAGATGAGAACCATTCATCTCCTCTTGTAACTAGAGTTATACCCATAAGGATATCATCTATTGGATGAGCAAAATGGTATGTAGGAAACCCATCTGACTTTAGAAGTACAGCATCCATATCGTTTTCTCGCAATGTAACATATCCCTTGATTAAATCCATCATGTTAAAAGATTTTTCAATATCTCCTGTAGAGTAAAGTCTAATTACAAATTTCTCGTCCTTTTCTAACATTGCTTTTACATCTTCTAGGCTTCTGTCTCTCCAAATTGCCCACTTACCGTAGCATCCTGTTCTTAATTTCTTTTCTTCTTGCTCTTTTCTAATATTCTCAAGTTCTCGTTCCGTCATAAAACATGGGTATGCATATCCTTTAGAAACTAAATCTTTTGCAAAGACTTTATAGATATCTAACCTTTTACTTTGAATGTATGGCCCGTATTTACCTTTTGATTGATTATCACCAATCATACCTTCATCAAAATCAATCCCAAAATTTCTAAGTCCCTCTACAATAGTCATTACACCATTTTCTACTTCTCTATTTTTATCTGTATCCTCTATTCTTAGAATTGAAACACCTTTTGTTTGTTTTGCTATTATCGTATTAATCATTCCCATATATACCGTACCTATATGTAAAAATCCTGTAGGGCTAGGAGCAAATCTAAGTACCATTGCACCATCTGGTAATTCTCTTTTTGGATATTTACCAAACATACTTTGAGGTGTTTCAACTACATCAGGGAAAAGCAATTGTGAAAGTATGACATTATCCTCTGTTGTTCTCATAGTATAATTGGTAATATTAATATTGATTGAATATATAACTACTGTTAAGATTATATCATGACATTAACAGAAGCAGCATTCTGGACAAAAAGATTTGGTGTTGTAGCTGGGGGAGCCTTAGTCATTTTCCTTGTTGTAGTATTAATAATAACCATGGTAGATAGAGAGAAGAATATGCCTCCAGCATATTTAACTGCAAACTTTGCATGTACAGAGACCAAAGAGGAATTTCTAGAGCATAAGCTTTCCATCCCTACTTTGAAATTGGCAGATGGCTCAGAGATGTTGTTTGAGATAAAGACAGAAAGTGGAAAGATAGATTCACTCCCAAGAATTATTAATGTTTACAAATTTAG
>JAKPKF010000355.1 GCA_029553845.1 bacterium
AAATGTGAATTTAGATTAAGAGATGCTGGACATATTCTAGGTTCCGCGTTATTAGAATTCTGGATAACTATAGAAACTGGAAGAGTTCGTAAAATTGTTTTCTCTGGAGATCTTGGACAACCAGGTGCCCGTATAGTTAGAGATCCAGATATGGTCAGAGAAGCAGATTATGTGGTTTGTGAAAGTACATACGGGAATCGAATACACAAAGATAGGAACGAAACAGTTCTAGAATTGCTCTCTGCACTTCAAACAGCACAGAAGGAGGGTGGAAATGTTTTAATACCATCCTTTGCACTAGAGCGAACACAAGAAATTCTGTATGAGATAAATCTGTTTGTAGAAAATAGATTACTTTCGGGACTTCCAGTATATATAGATAGCCCTATGGCATCAAAAGCTACACAGGTATTTAGACAATACCCAGATTTCTACGATGAGGATGCAAAAAGACTAATGGAAAAAGGAGATGATCCTTTCAATTTCCAAGGTCTTCATACTGTAGATTCAACAGAAGAATCCAAAAGATTAATAGATAAAAGAGGTGTTGTAATAATTGCTGGTAGTGGAATGTGTACTGGAGGAAGAATAGTACATCATTTAAAAAATAATATTGAAAACAGTAAAACACACATAATTATAGTAGGATACCAAGTAGCTGGGACCCTTGGAAGAAGGATTGTAGATGGAGAAAAGCGAGTTTCCATAATGGGGCAGGAGTATGAAAATAATGCTAAACTACATACTCTAGGAGGATTTTCTGCACATGCAGATGAGAGAGATTTAAGATATTGGCTAAGAAGTTTTGGACATACACCAAAAACAATATTTTTAACCCATGGAGATGAAGATATCGCGATGGAATTTGCAAGAAATATAAATGAAGAACTTCAGATAGATGTTTCTGTTCCTAATATGAATGAAATATTTGAACTTAAATAATGATGGAGAAATTTGGAGAAATAGACAAAATTTTAGAAGATATTAAAGGACTCAAAGTCCAAGGTGCTACAAATGTCTGTATAGCGACTTTTGAGGGTATGAAGTTGTATCTGGAGTTAAGCAAAACGCAAGATTTAGAGATTCTTAAAGGTGAATTCTTTGGAGTAGGTGAGCAGTTGGCAAACGCTAGACCAAATGAACCTTTGGCACGAAATGGTGTTCACTATGTTAAATACTTTTTTAAGCAGAAACATTCAGATATATCCCAAGTAAATTCCGCGAAGGAAATGTTAAAGGAACTTTGTGATGAATATCTTGGATTAATAACCATTGCAAAAAAAAATTCCATAGAGAAGTGTGCGAGATATCTTACTAACTATGACAAGGTACTTACACATTGTCATTCTTCTACCGTTGTAGATCTAATTAAAGCAATCTCAAAAGGAGACAAGAACTTTGAGGTAGTATCTACAGAAACCAGACCACTGTACCAAGGAAGAATTACCGCAAAGAATCTTATAGATGCAGGTATAAAGACTACACTAATTGCAGATAGTGCTGCAGAATCATTTGCAATAAATAGAGGAAGTGTACCCATAGATGTGGTATTTCTTGGAAGTGACCAAATTATGAAAGGTGGTTATGTAATAAATAAAATAGGAAGCTGGGGAATAGCTGTTGCTGCTCACTATGGAGGCAAACCACTGTATATTGTTAGCAATCTGCTGAAATTCGACAAAGATAGTCTTTTCTCAGATGTTGAGATAGAGATAAGGGAAGATAGAGAACTTTGGCCAGAGGCACCCAGAGGTCTAGATATGTACAATCCTGCATTTGAGATTGTTGATAATGCATTAATAACTGGGTTCGTTACAGAATTGGGAATACTTAAACCAAATGAGGTAGAAAAAGTTATCAAGGAGAACTACCCATGGCTTTTTAGTGAATAAATTAATTACTACATAAATATGTCATACTACTTAAAGAGTAAAAGTCTTGATCTAGGAGAAGATAATGACTTTAATGTTGTTCTAAACAGTGAAGATGCAAAAAGGATGGGAATACGAGAGGGAGAAACATTAATGATTGGTTTTGGGGAGATAGAACTTTATGCTGATGTGTTTGAAACAGATACTTTAGTAAAAGAGGGTGAGATAGGGTTGTACGAGGAGATATGGGAGAACTACAATGTAGAAGAGGGTAGTCGAATATATGCAGATATACCAGAGCGAAGTAAATCATTGGAAGCTATTAGTAGAAAATTGTTGGGGCATAGTCTTTCGAAGAAAGATTTGGAATTGATAATGAATGATATCGGATGTAAAAAACTAAGAGAGGTGGAGGTTGCTTTTTTTGTATCCACATTTTTTAATCCAGGCTTTAATGATGATGAGATATTGTGGATGACTGAGGGTATGGCAGAGTCTGGAGACAAACTTTCTTTTAAAGATTTGGTAGGCAAAGATGGATTAGTAGTTGACAAACACTCCATCGGTGGAGTTGCAGGTAAGGGTATAACTCCAACACTTGTCCCAATTTTGGTATCCGGAGGATTACTTGTTCCTAACACATCTACAAGAGCCATTACTTCTCCAGCAGGTACTTCAGATATTCTGGAAGTAGTTATGCCAGTAAAATTAACTAAAGACCAAATAATGGATGTTGTTAAAAAAACTGGAGGTTGTATGTTCTGGGGAGGTTCACTTTCAATCTCTCCTGCAGACGACATAATCATAAATGTTGAAAGGTCCCTTCGTATTCAGGAATTTCAGAAAGTACTTGTAAGCATAGTCGCTAAAAAGATAGCAATGGGAGTTAACCATGTCCTAATAGATTTACCATATGGGAAAGGAAGTAAGCTGGAAACCGTAGAAGAGGCTCAAATGCTAGACAGAGAGTTCAAGAAACTTTTCTTAAAGGTAGGAATTGAGTGTGAAACGATAAAAAGGATAGTAAAAGGGCCGGATGGTCCAGCAATTGGTCCGAATCTTGAGATAAAGGAGTGTCTTAAAGTTCTTGAGAGGGCAGACGATAGATCTAAAGCACTAGAGGATGTTGTCTTAAATATGGCCGAAAAACTTTTTGAAAGCACAGAAAAAGTGCCAAGAGGAGAGGGTAAAAAATATGCACAACAACTTTTGGAGAGTGGCAAAGCATTGGACAAATTCTGGGAGATAGCTTTTGCTCAGGGTGCTACTAAAAAAGTTAAATCTAGTGAAATTTCTAGTGGTAAGTTTAAATTTGATGTTCTAAGTACAACGAATGGTGTAGTTAGCATGGTAGACAATTCCGAGTTAGTAAATATCGCAAGAGCACTAGGAAATCCCAAAATCAAAGAGGCAGGTATATATATGTATAAATTAAATGGAGACAAAGTATCTAAAGGAGATGTTCTTATGACTATATATGCAACCTCAAATGGTAGGCTAGAAAATGGTAAGAAAGCAATTAATTTGGATAAGTTATACTGTATTAGTTGTTGATTATTGTTTTTTCTTTTTTGCTGCTTTTACACCCAAGGATATCCCTAGAATAGCTCCTGTGAGAACAACAAGAATGAGTAGAATAGGACCTGCTATTAGAAGAGATTTTCCAATAACTGTTGTTTTGAGAATTGTATTGAACCAATGAGAGAGGGAGTAGTTACTATTTACAGGAATTTCTTCTGTACTTTCGTATCCTTTCTCTGGCACAAGATCTATGTATCTTTTTAATTCTGATTCATTAATATCATCTGCACCATATATTCGAATATTGTATCCGCCATTGGATACAGAGGTAATATCATTTGCAGAATATACTCTTATGTTTGATAAAGAGTCTCCATTAAATGTTTCCCACAATATTCTGTCTATGGATTTACCAATTAACATATTCTTGCTCTCAAGTGTGGGATCTGCAGTTAACCAACCGTAATTAGGAATCCATATCTGTACCCATTGATGTGTAGCAGGATTATCTACTATTTCCTCTGAGATATTTGCATATCCCCCTGCAGCTCTAGCAGGTATCCCCTGAGCCCTAAGTAGTGCAATTAGGGAGTCTGAATACTCCATACATACAGAATCGCCGCCTGTTAGCGCAGCTTTAGCACCAATTCGTTCATTTTCTGAGTTTGCCTTGTTGTAATCATATTCTAGTTTATCTCCAACAAATGCGTAGTCGGCCTTTATGACCCCAAGTATTGTACTTTGGTTTGCAATTAATTTATCTGCTTCCTGTTTAATGTATGAATCGGTACTTTGCCAATATTTTGTAGGAAGAAGATATTTATCAAGGAAGGAACTTTTCTTAACAATGTCAAAGTATTCAGATAAATTCATATCTATAGAATCAACAGGAGTTTCAAAACTATCTTGCTCTACAAATATATATCCAGTTATGGATATCTCTGAATCAAGATTGGCGGGTACTTCAAATACTCCTATTATATTCCCTTCTGTATCTTGGTATATGTCTTTAGGCGAGGGGGTTACTTCGGAGAAGAAGACTCTCTGGTTTGTTTCTCCATATTCCCTAGGTAGAGATATTTCGTATATATTTGTAGAAAGTTGGGAATATATATCTGAATATTTTTCAGGTATGAAGGTATCTGTTTTAGGTGTCTTAAAAAGTAGCTCAAATTTATATACTGCCTCTGTTCCAAACTCTAGATAAGGAGAATTTTCAATTCTATCTAGTTGGTTGAATGAATATGTTGTGGTCTTAGAATCTTCTTTCTTTGTGAAATCTGAAGGATATATCTTTGCAAGTGGAGAGATGTTTTTATCTGTTACTATACTTAGATTGTAGTTGTATTTAGTTTTAGTACCAGAAGATTTGTCTGTCTGTTCCAGAACAATATCTTTTGGTAGGGCAGGTCCTTGGATAGATACAAAATCTTTTACTTTTTGTACATAGTCATGTGTTTTGTATGTAAAAGTTATTATGTAAGGCGAGTTTTTCGTAGTTGTTTTGTAATTGGGAATACTAATATATATTCCATTTGGATTAGCTTCTTCTTTTACTGTGTACTTTATCTTGTTTCCATACTGGTCTTTTACTACTATCGAATCTTTTTTAAATTTTCTCTCAACATTAATCTCTTCATCTGTTTTATTTTGTATATCTGGGATATGGAAAACTTTTTCTCCTGAAGCAGGGTAGTAGTAACTGGAATTTTCTACGGTTCTTTTGTATGTATATTTTACTGTTACAAAATTATCTCCTGTTGTGTAGGATATTTGTGTATCTGTATCTATAACAAAGTCATACGATACGGCTTGTATAGGGGAGAGTGGTACTAGGAAGAGTAACAGGGTTAGAATTGTAATGGCAAATTTTTTCATAGTTTTAATAATATCATTTTTTATCTCCCTGTTATATAATCTGCCATTATGTCAGTTAAAAGGTCACATTCATTGTCTCTTGGTATTGTTGGTTTACCAAATTCAGGTAAGTCAACAATTTTTAATGCACTAACAAAAATGTCTGTACCTGCAGAAAACTTCCCTTTCTGTACCATAGACAAGAATATTGGGGTAGTAGAAATTCCAGATGAGAGACTGATGAAAATGGCAGAGCATTTCAATGCGAAAAAAATTGTCCATTCTGCTATGACATTTGTGGATATTGCTGGATTAGTAAAAGGAGCCTCTAAAGGAGAAGGGTTGGGAAACCAGTTTTTAGGACATATCCGTGAGGTGGATGTAATCATGTATGTACTGCGAGCATTCCAAAGTAGTGAGATTGTACATGTATATGAGAGAGTAAATCCAGTAGAGGATTTTGAAATTGTACAGGCAGAGTTAATATTTAAAGATATAGAGGTAATTGAAAAGAAAATTGCAATGGTAGATAAATTAGCAAGGATAGGGCATAAGGATGCGGAGGAAGAGTTGAAGATACTCAAGAAGATAATTGAAGAGTTAAACAAGGGAACTGCAGTTATAGATATGGAATTAAGTGATGATGAGAAAGAATATATATATGATCTCTGGTTGCTTACAAATAAGAAAAGAATGTTCATATTAAATATAAAAGAAGGAATGGAAGAGGAACAGGTAAAGGAGTGGGAGAGACAATTAAAAGAGAAAACAGGAGATATGGTTGTAATTGCAGATGTAAAATTAATAGGGCAGGGGGAGGAAGAAATTGCAGAGTATGAAGAATTGCTTGGATACAAACCCAATTCAGTGGTGGATATAATCAATAAGGCATATGAATGTTTAAATCTTATAACTTTCTATACTGGTAGTGAGAAGGAGTGTAATGCATGGACTATAGAGAAGGGTGCTAATGTTAAGGAAGCGGCAGGTGTTATACATACGGATTTGGAAGATAACTTCATAACGGCAGATGTAGTAAATCTAGAAGAGATGCTTAATGTAGGGGGATGGAATAGTGCAAAGGAGAAGGGATTAGTTAAGAATCATGGTAGAGATTATTTAGTAAATGATGGTGATTATATAATTATACTTGCTAATAAGTAGGTATATTGACCCTTTCCATTATTGTATTAAACAATTTTTTCTGCTAAAATCCATTCCGTTGAAGAGATAATTTAAAAGTATAGATAAATGGTTGTGAAAGAAACAAAGAAATTAAATGGATATGAAATGGCAGTAGTATTAAAGCCTTTGTTACCAGATGATGTTAGAAAAAGTATTCATAAAGAATTTGTAGAAATGATTTCTAAAAATGGTGGAGAAGTATTGGATGTAGATGTATGGGGTAAGAGATATCTTGCTTACAAAATTAAAGGACATAACGAAGGATATTACATAATATATACTTTTAAGATATCTCCAAAAGAGATTTTAGAATTAAAAAGACAAATGGAATTGAGACAAGAGGTATTAAGATACATGGTTGTAACAATAGATGATGTTACATTGGCAGGAAAAAGAATAAAAAAGAAAGAAATTGAGATTTAAGATATTTTTAATATCTTTGGATTAAAGTTAGAGGTAAGTTAAATTTAATATATATAAATAAAATGGCAGCGAGATCTTTAAATAAAGTTATCCTTATTGGAAACTTAACAAGAGACCCAGAGATGAGATATACAAACTCTGGAACTCCAGTAGTAACATTTGGAATGGCTACAAATAAATCATGGAAGGATGCAGGAGGAGAGACAAAAGAGTCGGCAGAATTCCACAATATCGTAGCATGGAACAAAATGGCTGAAATATGTCAGCAGTTACTTGCTAAGGGTATGAAGGTATATATAGAGGGTTCACTAAATACCAGATCATGGGAAGGTGAAGATGGTGCTACAAAGTACAAGACCGAAATTAGAGTGAATGATATGATTCTTTTAGATAGTAAAGGTAAACAGGGTGTAGGTATGGATGGTGCAGAGAGTTCCAAGGAAGAGAAACCAGCCAAAGAAGAAGAGGTAGAAGAGGTTATAGAGGAGGCGGCTAAAGAAGAGGAAGCTCCTGCAGAGGATCAGGATCCACTAGAAGAGGATTTACCATTTTAATTTGATAGATTTAAAAAATGTCAGAGGAAGTAATAACAAAAGTAGAAGAAACAACAACAGATTCATCCTATGGTGGTGATCGTAAGAAGAATAATAGAAGAAGAAAGAAGCCATTGCAGAATCTTAAATGTCCTCTATGTGAATCTGGTGTAAAGAGTGTTAGTTACAAGGATGTATACCAGCTTAAGAAGTTTACATCTGTAAGAGGTAAGATAATTTCTACTGAAAAATCTGGAGTTTGTCATAAACATCAGAAACAGTTAACAAACTCTATAAAGAGAGCAAGATATTTGGCATTACTTCCATACTCTTCAGACGAATAATATATTTGTTAAATGAAATAAGGGAGGGGACCGAAAGGTCCTCTTTTTGTTTGTAAATTACTCTCTTTTTAAGTAATATATTTACATAATGTCAAAACTGCCAATATTACAAAAGAATGCCTATCTTAGCCTTGTGGTTAAAGACAACAGTATATGGGCACACCTCGCATACACAGACCATAATGCAGGAAGGGAGTACATACTCTCAGATTTTACAGATTTAAATCCTCTTAAACAGAGATTAGATGATGAATTTTTTACTAGAAAATTTTGGTATGAATACTTCGACAACCTAGAAAAGGTATTCAACTGGGACATTGTGGACAGAGATACATACAGACTACAAATGTACAAAACATTTAAAGATGAAGGAGTAGGTTTAACTGGTATAAGGGTATTGGTGGATGAAAACCAAAAATATTTTAATACAATCTTCTCCTCGTTGAGAGAATTTTCTAAAGATATTGCAATTAGAATTGTAGATGATTCATACATCTACAATCTTCTTGAAGGACTACTTGGAAGAATGGAGTATGATGACATACTGTATGTAGATATGGATTTGTTAGATTTCAAGATATACAGAGGTAGGAAAATAATAGAAAACAAAAAAGAAAAAACAATTATTACTAAATCTAAAATATCTTGGGGAAATGAGTATGGTGTTATAGATTCAGTGCGAGATTCTAGATTTAAAGCATTCTTAGCATCAGATTTTGCATCAAAAGATATATTAAATTACTGGAGTAACTTTGTTTTAAACAAAATCTTTTTTACAGAAGATCCAAATATCCTGGACATATTGCGATCATATACAACTATACAGAACTACTCCTTGTATCAGGATAATACTGACAAACTCTCTGGGTTTGGAACAGATTCTACAAACAGTGCCATGATAATCTCTGGGCATATACCAGCGATACTTGGCAAACAAAAAACACTCATGACTGTAGTAGATGGTTTGGAAATAATGGGAGAACTAGACTGTATATGGGATTTAGAAAAGAAGATCGTGTCATACGGTAAAAGCTATATATTTGGTACAAACTCTACAGATATAATTCTAACTAGGAAAGAAATCTTTAGCCCTAGTACTAAGGTGTTAATTCCAGAGGTGAAGAGTCTAAAAAACCAAAACAAAGTCATAATGAGTGGTTATACAGAATCACTAAGTATGGAAAAGAACGAATTCTATGCACTCTCTCCTGAATTTACTTTTATACAATTACCTAAGCATGAAGATAAATTAGTAGTAGAAATGGAATTTAAAAAAGACATAGTTATACCAAATGGTGTAAAAAGTAAGGTTGGATTTGTTTCAATCCCAGGCAAGGGAGATTACGATTCAATTCTTGTAGATGGAAGACCAAGACCAATTGTGTATGGTCCTGATGTATATACAAATAGAAGTAAATTAAGTATGTGGTTAAATGATTTTAAAGCATAAATTGTTTGAAAAATATGATGAATACATATTCAAAATCCCCTCTGGGAGAGGAGATAGAATATTGGTAAATACAGGAGAAATGTTAAAAGAGGGTACAGATATCTTGGTTAGAAGAGGAAACAATGTAAAAAATTCTTTCTTTCTTCCTTCACAGCTTGGTTGTGCAAAGGAAAATATTGGGAAGTATTTAATGTGTATGGATGGAGAATTTGTTGAAAAAGGAGACATACTTGCAGAGAAAACATCTATGGGTGGTCTTACAATTAAAAGACTTACATCTCCAATCCAAGGAGTTGTAGATATGTCTAGAATTGGTATTGGGTATCTTGATCTTCTTGGAGAAGAACAAGAAAACATTGTAAAGAGTACATTTAATGGTGTAGTGGAGAGCATCAATCCGATAGATGGAATCACAATCAAGGCCTCTGCATATGCTCTAGATTTGGTTGCAATATCCAATGTCCAAGAAGATGCTAAATATATTGTAGGAGAATTTGTCTCGTTGGGAAGTGGAAATGATGTAATCCTTAAGAGTGTAGAGGAAGATTTACAGGATAAGATTGTATTTGCTGGTAAAAGACTTCATCCAGATTTGCTGAGAGATATTTTTGAGAAAGGTGCCAAATTTGTTTTGTCTTATTCTATGGATTACCAAAACTTTAGAAACCAGGGACTTCCTGTTGGAGTAATTGGTGGTTTTGGTGAGATATATTCTCCTAAAGCAATGATTGAGAAGATAACCAACAAAGACCACACATTTGCTGTAGTAGATGCGAATGAAAGCCAGATATTTTTCTTAGGTAGGAATATCAAAGATGGTATAAAAGAATCTCTCTTTGTTCAAAATGCAGTTGGTAGGAAAGTTGTATCTCATGCTCTAGGAAATTATGGAATGCTTGGAGAGGTAAATGGAGTAGAGGATGATTCATATTTATCTGTGAATTGGGAAAATGGAGCTTCCAGTATAATAAATGTAGGAAGTGTAGAATTTGTATCATATTAGGGTATAATATTTTTCTATGGATAAAAATAAATCATTACAAAAAACATTAGGTCTTGCTATTTTACTAGTCTGTATCTTTGTGTCAGGGTTTATTTCAGGTAGGGAATTTCAAGGAAAGGATATCTTAAATGATAACAAGGAGAAGGTAGATACTACTATGTATTGGGATGTTTGGGATATTTTACGCTCCAACTATGTAGATTCTTCAGAGATTTCTCCTCAGGATATGATGTATGGTTCAATTAAAGGATTGGTAAATTCCTACAATGATCCTGCTACTGTATTTTTAACACCAGAGGAAACGGAAGAATTTAAGGCTACAAGTGAAGGTAAATATTTCCAAGGTATTGGAGCAGAATTAGGTTATGAGAATGGAAACATTATTGTAGTTACCCCTTTGGATGGTTCTCCTGCAAAAGCTGCTGGAATTAGGGCTGGAGACTATATTCTCTCTGTAGATGACAAAGATATAACGGCAGAGGATACGGTATATGATGTTGTAGCAAGGATTCGAGGAGAGGAGGGAACAAAGGTTAAGCTTAAGATATTGCATAAAGATTCGAACAAGCCAGTTGAGGTTAGTATAGAGAGGAAGCAGATAACTGTGGCAAGTATGAATGTAGAATTTTTAGAAAACAAGAGCATTGCGCTTTTCCGAGTGAATAGGTTTACGGAAGCTTCGTACTCAGAATGGATAAGTGAATGGAATGCAAAAATACAAGAGATAAAAGATGCGAAAGTTAACAAGATTATTTTAGATCTTAGAGGTAATCCTGGGGGATTTTTTGATGCGGCAATATATGCTGCTGATGACTTCCTGCAGGGTGGATACACAATTTCAATGCAACAGGATGGTAAAGGGAAAATAGATAAATACGAATCAAAAGATGGTGGAAATTTAACAGAAGTAAAACTAGTGGTGCTTGTAGATGGAGGAAGTGCATCTGCCGCGGAGATTCTTGCAGGAGCCCTTCAGCAGGCGGATAGAGCGACCATTGTAGGGGAGAAGACATATGGTAAAGGGACAGCTCAGAATGTAATAGATTTAAGTGATGGTTCGAGTTTACACATTACTACTTTGAAATGGCTACTTCCAAATGGAAATTGGTTAAACAAGGAGGAGCCAATAACTCCAGATGTTATAATTGAATTTACAGATGAAGATTTTATTGCAGGAAAAGACCCTCAATTAGTAGAGGCTATTAAGCAAATAAATAAATTGTAAGATATTTAATTATGAAAAAATTTAAAGAGATATTTTCAAAAAAAGTTTTGTATATTATTGGATTTGTACTTGCAATTGTTATGATCTTGCTTATTGGTGGATATCTTCTGCTAAGAAATGCAGAGAGTATTAAAAACTCTTTTTCATTTCTTTTCAATAGTGAAAATACTTGTCAAGAAAGCGATAAATTAATAGTTTCTGAGAGTGAGGCAAATACAATTAAGATAGTTAATGAGTCTCAAGCTTCTGTTGTTAGTATAGCTGTTTCAACCCTCTCAGTTTCTAAAACAGAGGGAATTGTTGACAGTAGCAGTAATATTGGGACAGGTTTTATCATAGATTCAAGTGGACTTATACTTACAAATCAACATGTGGTATCTAGTGATACTGCTGTGTATCAAGTAATTACAAATGATGAGAAAAAATACGATATAGTAGAAATTGTTCGAGATGATGTAAATGATATTGCTTTAATAAAGATTGACGCAAAAGATTTAACACCAATTAAGCTAGGCAATTCAGATACATTAGCTGTAGGACAAAAAGTACTCGCTATTGGAACTCCTCTGGGTAAATATGCAGGAAGTGCTACTGAGGGAATAATAAGTGGGCTGGATAGAACCGTGACCGCAAGCTCTGACTGGTCTGGATTTACATCCAAGACATACGAAGATGTAATACAAACGGATGCAGCAGTTAATCCTGGAAACTCAGGTGGGCCATTGATTAATTCGCAAGGAGAGGTAATTGGAATTAACTTTGCTACTACATCTGGTGCAGACAATATCTCTTTTGCTATTCCGATAAACAAGGTGAAAGAGAGAGTGGAGGAGTATAAGACATACGGGAAATTTATAAAACCATATATGGGAATCTCTTATGAAATGTTCTATAAGTATGATCTTCTTTATTACACAAATATTGTCCCTGGAGCTTTAGTAAAAGGATTGGATACAACAGGACCAGCATACAAAGCTGGAATCAGAAGAGGGGATGTAATCACCAAGTTTGGTGGAGAGGATGTAAATATAGCATTAATAAATCTAATACAGAAACATAAAGTTGGTGAGAGTGTAAAGGTAGAGGTATATAGAAATGGTGATACAAAGAGTTTTGATGTAGTACTAGGAGAAGCCAAATAGTAAGAATCTATTAAGTCCTCTAAAATCCTGTATTACCTTAATAGGTTCTTTTATATTTGTAATATACTTAATTGTAGATGGCTCTATCTCCACAATTAAAAGATTGTTACCTTTTGGTATCTGCACAAAAAGTGTTCTGTAATATTTCAAACCATCCTCTCCTGCTTCCAAGGCAAGTTTTGGCTCGAAATCGTGTACACTGCTATCTAATGTATTGTACATATCAGTTGGAATATATGGTAGATTTGCAATATACAGAGTAGAGGATTCAAACTCCATCCCTTTAAGTAAATTATTCTGTTTAAAAATTATCTTTTCTTTTACATTGTTCAGTTTTGCATTATCTCTGGCTACATCTAATGCATTTTTACTTATATCTATAGCGTAAATTGAGATATTCTTGTTTAATTCTTTCGCAAGTGAAATTGCAATACAACCAGAACCAGTTCCAATATCTACTATGTTTTTTATACCTTTTAAATTCTCTTTCGCAATATCTACAATCTGTTCTGTTTCAACGCGTGGGATAAGGACATTACTATTGACATTGAATTTGTAGCCCCTAAATTCGGCCTCACCAGATATATATTCCCATGGTTCATTGGATAGAAGTCTATTGAAAATCTCTTCAGGTGGAATTTTATTAGATCTTATATATGTGAGAATCTCTTGAGATATTCTTGTTATATCATGGTAGCCAGAATCTTTTAAAACAGATTGAATTTTGTAAAGTAGGGCTAAATCGTTATTCACTCTTTTCTAATGCTTGCAATTGAATACCCTCTCTAACATCATCAATTATTGTTTGAATATCTCCGTTTAAGATTGATTCTAGATTAAACCAAGATTTCTTTATCCTATGGTCAGTTACTCTGTTCTGAGGAAAATTGTATGTTCTAATTTTTTCTGCCCTCATGGAAGAACCAATCATGGAAGAGCGAAGATTAGATCTTTTTGCATCCTCTTCTGCTTTCTTTTTGTCATACAATCTTGATCTAAGTAAAGCCATTGCTTTCTCTTTGTTTTGAGCTTGATGCTTTGTTTCTTGGCAGGAAACGACAATACCTGTTGGAAGATGTGTAATTCTAACTGCAGAATCTGTTCTGTTTACACACTGTCCACCAGCACCAGAGGCTCTCATTACTTCAAGCTTAAGATCTTCAGGATTAATTTGTATGTCAATATCTTTTGCTTCAGGAAGTATAGCTACAGAAGCTGTAGAGGTATGTATTCTTCCAGATGATTCGGTGATTGGGATTCTTTGTACTCTGTGAACACCACTTTCGTATTTGAGATTTTTAAATACATTCTTTCCCTCTATATGTACTATGACTTCTTTGTAGCCACCATCCTCTGTTATGTTACTGTCTATAACTTGGATATTCCAGCCTTTGTTTATGCTGTAGTTTTTGTACATTCTAAAAATATCTGCGGCAAAAAGAGAAGCCTCATCACCACCAGCTCCGGCTCTTATCTCGAGTATTGCAGATCTGTTATCATCTTCATCTTCAAACTCTCGTGCAATTTTGAGCTTCTGTATTGCTAATTCAAGTTTTTCTAATTCCTGCTCTTTGTTTTCTATCTCTTCAGTAGCCATCTCTTTTATGAATGGGTCATTTTCATCCTCGAGTAATTCTTGTGCATCGTTAATCTCTTTTAGACACCTTTGTATTTTAGAGATGAGAGAGGAAAGCTCGGAGTAGTAGGAGAGGTCGTTGCTTAACTGCGTTATATTTGTTCCACTATTGTGACTGGAAGATATCTGATTCTGTATCTCAATCACCTTTGTCTGTGCATCATTGGTGGAATATTTTGTTTGTAAGGAAGTTATATCCATAATGGATAATATATCATGTAAAAATATTTATTGAAACTTGTTATTTAGAGACTTTTGCGTTCTCTAGCATATCTCTAAGTGTAAGAGATGAAGAAGGTCTGGTTTCTGCCATTTTCTTTTTTCTTGCAGCCATTTTTTCCTTCTTACTTCTGAAAGACATACCCTTTGCTTTTTCTCTTCTGTCTTCAAACTTTTTGACAAGGTTGTCTGAATCTACAATCTTCTGCTCTCCAGTGTAGAAAGGATGACATTTGGAACATATCTCAACAGTTAAACTGTCAGATTCAAGTGTGCTTCCTGTAACAATCTTGTTACCACATGAGCATGTGATCTCTAAACTGTCATTATATTTTGGGTGTATATCTTTTTTCATAGCAAGGAGATTATAGCAGAAGAATATTCTGGTGTCTAGAAAAACACAGGGTGGTTGATAACTGGAAACTAATCAATTATACTTTCCATATGAAGTATTCGAGAGGAATTGAAAACAGGATAAAAAGAGTAGAAGGACAAGTAGGAGGTGTTAGGAAGATGATTATGGCTCAGGAAGGTGATACTAAAGTTATGACTCAGCTCCAAGCCGCAATCTCCTCTTTGGAGAGCTTGAAGACAGAGTTAATTAAACAGCAGATGAAAGAGTCTATGGTAGGAGATATTAAGAAATCTCTCGGACTCTCAGATTAAGTATTTCTTCAAACTGCCCCTGAAGAAATCTGTTATACTAATGAAGTATTTGTTAATTTTAGACATAGTAAACTATGAAGATTAAAAGAGTCGGATGGAACAGTTTCCTAATTTCTTCATCCAACATTTCCCTAATTACTGATCCATTGGATCTTTTGCAGTCTGGAGTAACATTTCCTAAAACAAAAGCAGATATAGTACTGTTTTCAAATTCAGATGAGAACAGTAAGGACAGTATTCTCAAGGAAAAAAAGTTAGAAAGTAAGGTAGTTCCCGACACAAGAGAAACAATTATGGAAATATTTACTCCTGGAGAGTATGAGGTAGGGGGACTGATGATTAGAAGGAGTATTGGAGAGAATTTTTACATGATTGACGAAAAAAATATCAGAGTTTTGTATCTTGGTGGTACAGATAACAGCTTTAATCCTGATAGTGTAAAAGATGTCGGTGATGTAGATGTTTTAATCCTTCCAGTAGGAGACGGGGTAAATTTTATGGATTTTGAGAAACTAGAAAAGGTAATTTCTAATATAGATCCATCAATTATTCTTCCATGTGCATACAAGGAAGAGGGTTCAAAATTTGAGGGTATAAAAAGCAAAGATGAATTTATTAAATACTTTGGATTTGCCAATGTGACTGAAGATACAACGCTCAATGTAGCTAAGAAAAAAGTTGAGGAAGAGCAACAGAGTGTAGAAGTAATATTTTTGAAATAGTAAATATGGAAGAAAAAGTTCCACCACAAAACACAGAAGCGGAGCAATCACTTCTTGGGTGTTTGCTTTTAGATAAAGACGCAGTAATAGCTGTTTCTGGTTGGCTAATTCCAGAACATTTCTACGATGAAAGGAATGCCATTGTATATTCTAATATTCTTGAACTTTTTAATGACGCTATCCCTGTAGATCTTGTTACTCTTTCTGACCGTTTGAAAAAAAAGAAAATGCTCTCAAAGATAGGTGGTAGAACATATCTTGCAGACCTTTCTTCTACAGTTTCCACATCTTCACATGCAGAGGAATACGCAAATATCATTAAGGAAAGTGCAACAAGGAGAGGATTAATATCTGCTGCAAAAGAGGTGACACAGTATGCCTTTGATGAAACTCTTGGAATGGATGAGGTAATAGACAGATCTGAAAGACAGATTTTTGATATAGCCCAAAAAGGTACTAGAACGAACTTTGTTCATATAAAAGATCTTCTTAAAGATGCATACGAAAGAGCAGAAAGAGCAGATAGAGATGAGGCGTATCTGGGAATATCTACAGGTTTTAAAGATCTAGATGATTTATTAGGTGGATTTCAGAAATCGGACCTTATTATTCTTGCGGCAAGACCATCTGTTGGTAAAACATCTCTGGCATTAGATATGATGAGACATGCTGCAATGGTTGAAAAGAAAACCGTAGCATTCTTCTCTTTGGAAATGTCTCAAACACAAATTATGGACAGACTTTTGGGAATGCAATCGGGAATCCCATTCTGGGAAATTAGAACAGGAAGACTAAGTGACAAGAAATTTATGAAATTGGCGGACACAATGGGAGAGTTAGCAGATGCAAATCTTTACATTGATGATCAAGCAGGACAGCATATTAATGCAATTAGAACTAAAGCCAGAAGATTAGTTCTTGAAAAAGGACTAGACATAATTTTTGTGGACTACCTTCAGCTTATGCATGGTAGTAACCAAGAGAGTCGTACTCTCGAAGTGGGGGAAATATCTCAAGGATTAAAAAATATTGCAAAAGAATTAAATGTTCCTGTTGTTGCTCTTTCCCAGCTTTCTCGAGCCATTGAACAGAGACAGGGTAGGAGACCACAGCTATCCGATCTTAGAGAATCTGGTTCCATCGAACAGGATGCAGATGTTGTAATATTTATAGATAGGGAAGAAACATGGAATCCGGATACAGAAAATAAGGGGATTGCCGATTTAATTGTAGCTAAACATAGAAATGGACCTACTGGCCTTGTAAAATTGGCCTTTATAAACGAGATTGCAAGCTTTAGGAACTTGTATAAAGGTGATAAATAGCGATATAATACAGTTTAACAAGGTCGAGTGGTGGAACTGGCAGACACGCGGGACTCAAAATCCCGTACTAGCAATAGTATGAGGGTTCGATTCCCTCCTCGACCATATTTTTAATTATATTAACAAAATATGGAAGACTTTGTATTAAGTGTTCTAGAGGGAGCTGGAAGCATTGATTTCAATATAGTTTGGAAGATATTACTGTTTGCCTTTGTAATATTCTGGATTGTGGTTTTAGACTGGATATGGGCGGACTCTGGTGAAAGGACATCAAGCAAGAGAAGTAGAATATTGTACGTAATATTGGCGGCAGTTTTCAATGTCTTTGGTTGGTTAATATATTTAATCATTAGACCAAGCCAAACGATAGAAGAAATATACTGGGCAGATTTGGAGAGAAGATATCTTAAATATGAGACATCCGAGTTAGGAGATTGTCCAAAGTGTGGGACTCAACTTTATCCAGGATTTCTTTACTGTCCTAACTGCAATTACAAACTCAAAAGAAAGTGTCCATCATGTGGAGTATATGTAGATAAGACATCTAACTTCTGTCCATTTTGTAGTGCTGTAATTAAAACCGCAGTTATAGAAAAAGAAATAGTTGCTCCAAGTATAAAGGAAATGCAAAAGCAAAATCTTGAAGTAAGGGAAGAGCTTACAGAGGTTGTAGAAACTCAAGGGACCAAATACAGTGGGGGAAGAAGGAGTGTGACTGAGAAATTGGGGAAAAAGATAGTTGGAGGATACAAAATTATCGCTTCAGGTATAGCGGGTGTATTTGCAAAAAAAGAATCTAAAGAAGAGACCACTGTTCAGACAAAAGCAAAGAAAAATAAGAAAAAACACTCTTCAAAAAAGAAGAAGCAGAAGAGATAAACGTGTGGTATTATATATATTGTGATTAATACATATATTGAAAAGACAATAAATTTTCTATCTTGGATAAACCCTTCTCTTGTTTTTATATTTATCTTTTTTATAGGATTAATAATTTTCTGGAGAGGAAGTGTAGAGAGTAGAAAGGAAAGATCTTCTACTTTTGATATATTTTTTCTTTCTGGATTCTTTAGTCTAGTATCTGCTCGTATTGCATACATTGTTACAAATTGGGAGGCTTTCGCTGGATTTATATGGTATTGGTTACCCTATGAAAGGTATGGGGAAGAGATATTCCTTTTCAGACTTCTTCCATGGAGATTTCTAAATATCTTCGATGGAGGGATTAATATCCTTGTTATGTTTGTAAGTTTTCTGCTCTTTGCAACGATAGGGGTAGTAATAATTAAAAAATGGAAATGGAGAGACATGTTCCCAGTGATTTTCTTCTCTGCAGAAGCTATGCTTGCTATGTCATTCCTTTTCTCTGGTGTTATAGCGAATAATATGGAGTGGATAGTACAGGGAGGAGTCTTGCTAATCCCAATTATCTTAATATTAATCATTCTCTCTTTTGTAACTCCAAACACAGAAGGCAAGGAAGAAAAATCGCTGTACATGATTGTAAATATTTTTCTTATACTTCTTTCAACTGGATTTATCCTCTATGTATATTTGAAAAACGACATTGAATTAATAGACAAGATAAGCTGCCTAATATTTCTAATCTGGAGCTTAATAGGTAGCCTATCTTTCTTGAGGGAAGAAACAGGGGCTAGATTTTCCATTGAGAGAGTATCTTCTGTTAGAACAATTTCTTCTGCAGATATTAATCAACCAATCAGATTATCTAAGTAAAATATATGATTGTAACCATAGGGAGAGACATAAAAAGTGGTGTTAGAGTCGACATCTTTGTTCTAGAGCAATTGAAATTAATGGGAGTTGAAGTCCCAAGTAGATCTTTTCTTCATAAAATGTTTAAGGAAGTTATTAAAGTAAATGGTAAAGAAGTAAAATCTTCCTACAAATTGAAATATGGAGATGTTGTAAATATCTCTGAAGAAAAAATTGAGCAAGAATTAAACAAACAGGACAAGAATATTGGTATAACTGCACAAGAGGGAAAGCTAGATATAATACACGAAACAGAGCAGTATCTTGTCATAAATAAACCTAAGGGTATTACTGTTCACCCAGGAATTAAGAATACAGAAAATACTCTTGTGAATTTCGTTCGGGGATATCTTGAAAAGAAAGGGGAGTTTAATCCAAGGCTTAATAGGGCAGGACTTGTTCATAGATTGGATAAGGGAGTTTCTGGCATAATGGTATTTGCTAAAACAGTTGAATCTCAAGAATATCTACAAAAAGAATTTGAAAACCATACGGTAAAAAAAATATATCTTGCAAAAACGGAAGGAAGTTGTGAGCTGACCATATATAACCAGAGTGTCAAAGGGGAGTTAGATACCCTTCTAAAGAGAAACTTCGAAATGGACAGTACTTGGACCCTTTATGAGGGATATATAGGTAGAGATAGGAGAAACAGATTAAGGATGAAATTTAAAAAGGAGAAATTTCCTAATTCAAAGAAAGCGATATCTTTTGTAAAGAGAATTGGAGAGAATGAATTTCTTATATCAATTGAAACAGGTAGAATGCATCAAATTAGAGCTACACTTGCACATATAGGTATCCCAATACAGGGAGATACTCTTTATAGAAAAACAAAAAAAGATGGTATCCCCGAAGAAATTGAACTTGAATCGATATTAATATCCTTTAAAGATATGGATGAGAAAACAGTAACTTTTAGACTCTACTAAATGAGAAGGAGAAGAACAAAAAAAACAAAAAGTATTAATATCTCTTTTAGATTTATCCTTTTGTTAATCGCGGCAACACTTTTTCTTGGGTTTGTAATATACTACATCTTCACAGTAACAAGTATAAAGAGTGTAGATAAAACAATTCTTAATGGTTCTCAAAGATATCTTCTATCACAAAGCAATGGTGAGTCCAAAAGAACAGTAATCATACTTGAGGAAGGTTACGGAAATGAGAGAAGAATATCTGAGGTATATCTTTTTTTAAGTAATAAAGAAAAAGGCAAATCACTTCTGGTATATATCCCAAGCTGGTTGTATTATACTGGACTAGAAGAGAATTTTGGAAGTGCAATCCCAATCTCCTCTTTTAGATATGCTGGAGATACAATTCAAGAGGATAGGGGAGTAGAATATGCCGTTTGGCAGATAAGTCAGATACTAGGTATAACATTCAATAACTATATTTACATTAGCAGTGAAGCAAACAGCACCTTGGATTCAGTATTCGGAGAAGATGTCATGGTAAAAGACAGGTATAGAGACATGTTTAAGGCAGGAGATAAAGAATCTCTTTCCGAAGGTTTCTTTAGACTTCAAGCACTTTCCTCGAAGATATCTTTTGTAAAAAGTTTGTTTAAAGTAAATGAACTTAAAAATTTTAATAACAACATCTATTCGAATCTGTCCTTTATAGAGAGTATAACTATGCTAAAAAATGTCAAGAAAACACTGCAAGCAACAGAGTCATACGCAATTGATCTTTCAGGCGCAAAATATTCGAAGGAGGAGCTCTCCGATTCTGGAGGTATAAAAAGATATTTTTTAAGTAAGGAATTCGACAATTCATACAGGAGTCTTATTTCTTTGCTTATAGACAGAGAGCTTGAGAAGGAGAGAGTCCGAGTAGAGGTGTACAATGGCAGTGGCGTAGCAGGAGCTGCTCTGCAATTTGGGAGAAAAATTGAGAATTCAGGTTGTGATGTAGTTAGGTATGAAAATGCTCCAAACATTATCGATAAAACGATTATGTATATTTCCAAGCCAGATGATTTTAAGAAATCATTTAAGATAGTCTCCGAGATATTCTCAGATAATTTTGAACTTGTGGAAGGACGACCAGATTTTATGACCACAGGAGATATTGTAATAATCCTAGGAGAAGATATTAAAAGAATGTACAGTTTCTAGGGTATTTGCGTAAACTAGGTATTTAATCTAAAATTGCTGTTATGATAATCGCATTACTCATACTAATACTTTTCTCGTTGGTATTTACTGCTTTTGTACTAATTTTCGCAAAAAGAAACAAAGAAGAGGAGATAGAAATATACGAAGATATCCGAAATCCTCTTGTAATGCAGATACTGGTTCCAAGAGAAAATGATAAATCAGCACTTGCAGCAGAGCAGATGTTTGCTTCCATACACGGTATTTTGGGAGATTCAAAAAAATCTTTAGATTTAATTAGTTTTGAAATCATATCCAGTGGAGAAGATGGTATTAGATTCTTTGTTGTAACACCAGGTCATTTGGCAAAGTTTATAGAGGGACAAATCTATGCACAGTATCCAAATGCAGATATTACTTATGAGAAAGATTATTCCTTGAACAATTCAGGATTAGGTGAAGAGGTATATGTCACAAGTGGGGAGATAGAGATGGAGAAAGATTCCATATTTCCAATTAAAACATTCAGAAATTTTGAAGTAGATCCTCTTGCCGCTATAACTGGGGCTATGTCTGAGATGGGTAATGGGGAAAGGGCTTGGCTTCAAATAATTGTAAGACCAGTTTCTAACTATTGGCAGAAGAAATCAAAGGAATATATCTCTGCAATTAGGGAAGGTAAGGATATTGGTGGTTTCAACATTATTGCAAAATTCAGAAGTTTAATCTCAACAATAGGAAAGAATCTCTCGTACTCAGATTCTCAAGCAACCAAAAA
The DNA here is from genome assembly GCA_029553845.1 of bacterium. Next base: position 21,779 of record JAKPKF010000355.1, read on the forward strand.
AGAGGTTGTTAAATTAGAACCTGGGCAAGAAGAGGAATTAAGTGAGATTGAGACCAAGATGCTTAAACTTGGTTTTGAGGTAAGAATTAGGATTGTTACCAAAGCTACGACACAGGAAAGATCAGAGCAGATTCTGAGAGATATTGTGGCTAGTTTCAAACAGTTTACTACTGCACATCTAAATAATTTTGTTCATTCTGTGCCAGTAAAAACAGGAAAAGAAATTTACGAGGAATATCTAAGAAGATACATGCCAAAGGAGGAGGAGGATATACTAAACATTGAAGAACTCGCGTCCTTGTATCATCTTCCAAATATTTCAGTAGAGACACCGAACATAGCGTGGAGTAGATCTAAAAAACTTGAACCTCCTATGAATCTTCCAAAAGCAAATGATGGCGATGTAACAATATTTGGAGAAACAGATTACAGAGGGCACAAGGTTAATTTCGGATTAAAGAGAGGTGATCGTGCTAGGCACTTCTACCTTCTTGGTAAAACAGGTGCTGGTAAATCTACGCTTTTTAAAAACATGTTCATATCTGATGTACTGGCGGGAGATGGAGCATGTTTTATTGATGCCCATGGAGATACTGTAGAGGAGCTTTTGGAGTACATACCACCTAACAGAATAGACGATGTTATATATTTCAATCCTACAGATATTGAAAACCCAGTTGGATTCAATCTTTTGGAATTAAAAGACAAATCCCAAAGAGATCTAATTGCAGATGGTGTAGTAGAGGTGTTTAAAAAGCAATTCGGTGATTCATGGGGCCCAAGACTTCAATATATTCTCACCAATACCGTAGCCACAGCTCTTGAGGCACAAGGTATAACTCTGTTAGCTGTTATTAGAATGTTGACGGATATAAATTACCGTAAATTCATACTTAAACAGGTACACGACCCAATACTTTACAAGTTCTGGGTAGAGGAGTTTGCACAGATGTCTCAAAATCCAAGACTTCTTGCAGAGGCTGTATCTCCAATCCAAAATAAGGTTGGTAGATTCATATCTTCTGCTGTTACCAGAAATATTGTAGGTCAGGTCAAATCCACAATAGATTTAAGAGAGATTATGGATAATCGTAAAATACTTCTTGTTAATCTTGCACAAGGTAAGCTCGGTGAGGAGACAGCATCACTTCTTGGGGGCATGATAATTACTAGACTTCAGGCTACTGCAATGGAAAGAGTAGATATACCGTTTGAAGAGAGAAAGGATTTCTTCCTGTATGTAGATGAATTCCAGAACTTTGCTACGGATTCTTTTGCAAAGATTCTCTCTGAAGCAAGAAAATACAAACTCAACTTAATTATGACTAACCAGTATATTGATCAATTACCTTTAACGGTAAGACAAGCTATATTTGGTAATGTTGGAACATTGGGTTCATTTGTAGTGAGTCAGGCAGATGCTTCAATCCTTGAGAAGGAATTTGCCCCTGTGGTATCTGCAGATGACTTGGTATCTTTGGATGCATTTTCTATGTATGTAAAGCTCTGTATAGATGGAATGACTTCAACACCATTTAGTGCAAAATCTCTTCCTCTAAGATATGAGAAGTTCCACTTAAAAGATGAGATAGTGCAGAAATCTAGAGAGAAGTATGGTGTACCTAGAGCAGAGATAGAGGAGAAGATAGATAAGTGGAGTAGGCAGACATATAGTGAGAAGGGAAATCGATCAATAAACAAGGAAAAAGAAGAAAGCGATATAAGGCCTGTAGCAGATAGAAAATATGAAAAGAAAGAAAATGATATCGAGGAGAAAGTATATAAAGTAAAAATTTAACAATATGTCAGGACATTCTAAGTGGGATACAATTAAACATAAGAAAGCAATAAATGATGCAAAGAAGGGGAAGGTATTTTCTAAGCTTTCCATGATGATAACTCATGCATCTAGGCAGGGTGGTGGAGATCCAGAGATGAACCCTAATTTACGATTGTATATAGATAAAGCAAAAGAAGCAGGTTTCCCAGCAGATAGAATAGAAAAGGCAATCCAAAAAGGTACTGGAGAGGGAGGGGATGGAGTTGTATTTGAAGAGAATACCTATGAGGGATTTGGCCCTTTTGGAGTTCAGATGCTTGTAGATACTCTTAGTGACAACAAGAACAGAACTGTTGCGGAGATTAGACAGTTTTTTGATGATATCGGAGGTAGAATGGGGGATACAGGCTCTGTGTCGTGGAATTTTGAAGCTAAGGGATACATTGTAATAAAGAGTGGACATATGATTAAATCTCCCAAATTTGGAGAAGAAGATATCTTCGAAAAGGAAGATTCAGAAGCAGTAATGCTTTCTATCATGGATATTGAAGGTGTGTTGGATATAGTGGAGATAGAGGTGGATGGAGAGAAGGGATTTGAGATATATACAGAATTTCATCAATTTGCACATGTTAGAGATGCTATATCCAAATTAGGATATGTAATTAAGGAAGCTATCATAATAAAAGAGGCTAAGATAAAAAAAGAATTAAAACCAGAAGAGGTAGCCAAGGTGGAAGAAGCTATAGAGAAACTTGAAGAGTATGATGATGTCCAAAATGTATGGACTGATTTAGTAGAATAATATAATGAGAATATTAGGAATTGATCCAGGACTTGCTACTACTGGATGGGCTATAGTAGATTTCAATGATAATGGAGATCCAACTCCTGTAGATTACGGTGCTTTAATTACTAAAAAAGGCTTAACTGTTTCCGAGAGAATAGCAGAGATATACACAGATTTACATGAACTTATCAAAAAATACAAACCAGAATACGCTGGTGTAGAAACATTACTCTTTTGTAAAAACGTCACAACCGCTATCTCTGTTGGAGAGGCTAGGGGAGTAGTACTCCTTGTCTTAGAGCAGAACAGGATACCTCTAAAAGAATTTACCCCATTACAGGTAAAAAGCTCTATAGCTGGATACGGTAAAGCTACAAAGAGACAGGTACAAGAAAATGTAAAGATGATATGTAAATTAAAAGAAATCCCCAGACCAGATGATGCAGCAGACGCTATAGCTATTGCTATAGCTACACAAGTTTTAATATCAAGGATATAATAAATAATGATTTCATATATATCAGGTGTGGTTCAAAAAATATCTTTTGGTAAAGATTCGTACTTAGATCTTCTTACCAAGATGGATATCTCTTACCGAGTGCATATTCCTCAGAATTTTGCTCCAATTGAGAAAGGTCAACAGTTATCATTGTATACACATTTCCATGTAAGAGAAGACATGCAATCTCTCTTCGGATTTGAAACGGAAGAGGAGAGAGATTTTTTTGAAGAATTAATAACAGTTTCTGGAGTTGGTCCGAAGATAGCACTTGCAGTACTTTCAACTTACAAGAAGGATGATTTGGAAAAGATAATACTTGAAGGAGATGCTAAGAAGCTAAGCAAAGTCTCTGGACTAGGTAGCAAAGGAGCTCAAAAAATAATTCTGGAATTGAGAGGAAAGATAGATTTTGACAAAGACGGAAAGGTATCTAGTGCAAAGAGTAGAGACTTAAAGAATGCTCTTAAGGTTCTTGGCTATTCTGGAGAAATGCTAAATGAGAAAGTAGATTTAGGAGAAAAAATTTTGGATAAGGATGAAAGCATAGAGATAGAAGATTTAATTAAGAGGGTACTATCTGCATAATGATACAATCAAGTTTTGTTAGTGAAAATATTGAGAAAATAGAGAAAGCACCTAAGAAAAAAGATGCTCAATTAGAGCAGAAGATTAGACCTAGTAGATTGGAGGAGATTATAGGAAGAAAACAGGAGAAGAGAACTCTTCTGATGATGATTGAATCTGCCAAGAAGAGAAAAGAAGTGATAGATCATATCCTCTTCTATGGACCTCCAGGATTAGGAAAAACAACATTCGCGATGGCTATTGCTAATGAAATAGGTTGCAATATTAGAATAACCTCTGGTCCAGCAGTAGAAAGGCAGGGGGACTTGGCAGCTATATTAACAGGCTTGAAAGCAAATGATGTTCTCTTTATAGATGAAATACACAGATTATCAAGGGTAGTAGAGGAAATTCTTTACCCGGCTATGGAGGATGGAGTTTTAGATATAGTAATGGGAAAGGGTCCTTCTGCAAAAACTATACGATTGAACTTAGAGCCATTCACATTAATAGGAGCAACAACACAGATAGGGAAGATTAGCTCTCCAATGAGAGAGAGATTTGGATTAGTGCAGAGATTAGATTTCTTTAGTGATGAGGACATGGTCTCAATTCTTCAAAGAGCAGCAAGACTTTGGAGCATAGAGATAGAAGAGGGGGCACTAGAAAAGCTCGCAAAATCATCAAGAGGGACCGCTAGAATTGGTTTGAGATTACTTAAAAGAACAAGAGATTATGCTGAAAGTGAAAATGCAAAAATAATTACAGAAAAGATAGTGGGAGATACTCTGAAACTATTGGGTATAGATGAGAAAGGTTTGGAGGAGATAGACAGAGAGATATTAAAATGTATAATGCTAAGTTTTAATGGTGGACCTGTAGGTCTTTCAACATTGGCAGCCTCTATCTCAGAAGATGTAACGACACTTTCCGAGGTATATGAGCCATATTTGATGAAATGTGGTTTAATAAAAAGAACCTCAAGAGGTAGGGTCTTAACAGAGAAAGGTTTAAAATATATAGAGGGAATAATATATGGAAAGAGCTAATGTAGGCTCAGATGTAGAAAAAAGAGGAAAGCTTCTTTTGCTTGCTGGATTAATAGCTGTGGCTATGTTTTTGAACAAAATATTACAGAAAGAAGCATCTGTTGAAATTCCTAATATATATCTTAATGGGGCTCTGTATTTTGCTATATCATTTGTTGGCCTTTTATGGTCTTTCAATTTTCAGATTAAATCTAAATCCATCCTCTATATTATTCAAGCATCACTTTTTGTGTTTTCTGAAGCCATATTTATAGAGTTTTTCTTTTTCCAAAAATTTAATAGATTATATGAAGCTCTTATCCTTCTAATTCTTCTAACGCTTGTCTTTATTGGTAACTATGTTGCCTTTCTTATGGCTAATGTATTTAATGTTGGTCTTTTCAAAAACATCCCATTGGTACATGTAGGAAGGACATCGTCATATCTTCTTTCACTACTCACCATCTATTTTGTAACTTTCAGTTTTCTCTCTAGTAACTTACCAATATATATTCTTTTACCTTTGATTGTTATCGCTTATGCAATCGTTGTGTATATTCACTATTTGAATATCGGAATAGGGGGAGGTAATCTAATATGGAAGACGGTACTAACAGGACTTGTTGTTTTAGTTCTTTTTTTGGGAGTTTTCTTAACTGGAAATTCCCACGAAATCATCTCTTTCGTTCCTGTAGTAGGGTACTTCTTGTGTGTTAGTGTAGTAAGCCAGAGTGACATTGAATATAAAGAACGAAATGTATTTTTCTATCTGATTTCTTTAGCGATATTTTTCTTTGTTGCAGTTTTCATAAATCTCCTTGGCTAAAAATAGCCCATATGTTTCATAGAGTAGGGGGTGGAGGCTAAAAGGCCTGTAGTGTGCGATAACCCATAGTAATATCATTGTGGATAACTGTTTGCTAATTCTTTCCAGAAAAAAATAATTGATGTAATAAAATAGGGAATAAGAATCTAAAGATTCTGGAATAACTAATTGTTTATACAGATGTAGTTGATACCCTTCCCCTATGAAGAATAGTATGTTACAATTTGATTACAGGTAACCGAGTATAATGCCCCTTATATGCGGTGGTAATATTGAAAGAAGTAAAGAGTCGGTTTCTGTAGCTAATTTTAAACAATCAATAATAATGACCAAATACATCTACATACTTTTTTTAGTATCTCATTCCCTCTTTCATCATTTCCCAATTCTTACCTCCTCTTTAAATTTTTCTACCCCTACTCTGGTTACTTAAGTTTTAATTTGTAGTAACATTTAATTATGAAAGACACATTTCCAAAGCTACCAGATCAAGATGATTTCCTCTTGAACTTGCAAAACAATAACTACAGTATGCAAACAATATATAACTATGCACGAGATCTTTGTATATTTGCTGTATATCTCCATTTCATAAATGTAGATTTCAAGAATATTACCAAAAGAGACATATCAAACTACAAAGGATACCTAAGAGCTGGTGAACACCTTAAGGATTTAGATAAAATTAGGGGTAAAGTGTTAAATAATGTTGGTATACCAACAGAAAGTAAGAGTGAAGCTCCTAGGGACGATTTAAGGGCCACTAACGACTCGAGTGGTATGGATACACCTTTAAATGGCTCTGAAAAAGAGAAAAAAGACACAGGAGTCTTTGAAACGGATTTTTTGGGAGAGGTTTACAGTAAGGTTTATGGTGGTCTTGGAATTTATGGAAAACCAATGAATGCAAATGCTAGAAAAAATAAGGGTTTGGATTTTAATAGCATAAACAGAATGCTTTCGTCTTTAAGATCGTATTTGAAATTTAGAATATCTTGGGATCTAGATTTTCCTCTTGCACCAGATGCAATTGAAATGTCCAAAAAAGATAAGCGTGTAAAGAAGGTTGCATCACTAAAGGATTTAACAAGGCTGATAGAAGCTCCTATGGAATTTGAGAAGGATGAAAAGGTTGCTATAAGGAATAGATGTATGCTGGAAGTGCTTTTTGCAACGGGTCTTCGTATATCTGAGCTAATTGGTTTGGATATTGAGAAGATAAATAGCGAGGGTAAGATGTACATTGTTGGTAAGGGAAAGAAGGAACGAGCAGTGTTTTTAACTGGTAGATCATTAGATTGGTTAAACAAATATTTAAGGATAAGGTTGAAATATGCTTTCACGGATAGAGATGCTAAAAACCAGCCTGTAGAGATGGATGTTTTGGCACAGGAAAAAGAAAATACTGGGCGTGAAACATATTCTGGTAATGATGTAAATTTGGAGATTTTTGATAAGGGAAACAGAAAGTATATTGAATTGATAGAGGGATACAGAAAAAGTGGGTATTTAAAAAAATTCGACTCCCCTGCCCTCTTTATACCGTTCTCTGGTAGTAGAGCTGGAAAACCAGATGCAAGAATATCTACAAACTATTTTCAAGAAAAGATAGCTGAATACAGAAGAAAATTGGGTATACAGATACCTACATCTGCACATAGTTTAAGGCATGGTTATGCTACATATATGGCTGAAGATGGTGCAAGTCCAGTAGCACTACAAGCGCTTCTTGGCCATGAGAGTTTAAATACAACAAGTAAATATGTACATGCAAGTGAGAAGTTCGCCGAGGATACTGTTAAGAAGAATCATCCGTTGAAATAGGATGATTACATCAAATCTACAACCTTTTGTACATCAGGATTACCCTCTTGTGCTTTTATTGTTGCTACTGCACTAGGATCTCCTGCTTGGTATCTGTTGTATAAGTCTTTGGCACTCTTTGTAGCCTCTAATGTTTGTTTGAGATAGTTTAGTAGCATTTCATTTTTCTTGTTTTCTGCTTCTGCACCATATGCCTTTTCAAAGATTAGAGACATTCTAGAAACTGCTTCCTCGGCAGTTGTAATCGGTTTATCCACCTCTTGTGCTACCATTTCTAGCGTGGCATCATCTGCGCTTTCGCCAAGATCATCGATTGCCATTTGTAATATCTCTTCTGCAGCTATATCCATGAGCTGATTTAACTTCATATCATCAAAACCAATTGCTTTTAATTCATTTTTAATATTTTCTATGTCAGTAGTGTAATCCATTGGTATATATTTTTAAATTAAGTTACTTCCCGATAGCAGCCAAAAGCTTTTGCGCTCCATCGGTATTTATATTCTTAAGAGTTTCAATTAGTTCGGGGTTTGTATTACCAGCTCTAATGGCATTCCAATACTCTGTAAGTAATCTATGTTTGTCGTATGTTGTTAAGTTTGAAAGTAATTGATCGGTTATGTTGTTTGAAGCTAAATCTTGACCAAGTTGGTTAGCTGCCATCTCGGAAGGACCACCTGCGTAGTTAGCGAAGTTCTCTGCTCCTCCTGCTAAAGTATCTTGTGCTGGACCAGCTGCCATATTTCCATCCCATGCACTACCTGGAAGATCTACTCTGCCATCATGAATGAATGAATTACCTGGGTATGTCTCAGGTGATGCTGGAAGAGGAGTCTCTCCTGTTGATGTTGGTTGAGTTTGCTCTACGCCTGTGCTACCTAAACTACCCTCTGCTCCTCCAGGAATTCCTCCTGGTACCTCTGGCTTATTCCAAACTAGTCCATGACCACCCATTGCTGTATTACTTATGAAAGTTGAGATACCAGCTCCTATTGCAGCTCCCGTAGCAAACTTAGTGACATGTTGAACAATATTCTGAATCTTTTTTAGACTTGATTCTCTTTTTTGTAACTTCTCTTTTGTTGTAACATCAAGTGTAGGATCTTGTATCTGTGCTTCTATGTTCTTGAGGCTTCTGTTTAAGAAGGAGTTTGTAACTCTACCTCCAATTGATACTAAACCTGCTGCCGCTGCAACTGGTATTCCAACTGTAGTCCCTCCAAGTATGCCTGCTGCTCCACCAGCTACTACGCCGGCAATTAAAGCTGCGGTTTTAAAGTCTCTTTGCTTTTTCTGTGTCTCTGGAGTGGTTATTAACTCTTCTGGTGTAACGGAAGGTTTAGACTCTAACATTGCTTTTACTTGAGCCATTTCATTTAAAGCTTTCTGATTTAGGTCTTTGTTTATTGTTGCATATGCCTGATCAACTTCTAGCTGATCTTTTGATTTTGGTCTGTTTGGATCTAAAGCTGCAGCTAATGCTGGATCTTGTTCATATGTTAATCGATCTAATGTTGCTTGCATCTTATCGAGTCTTTCCATTAACATTCTGTTCTGTTCCTCTAGGTTTGCCTTCTCTGCATAGATGTCTTCGCTATTAAAGAATGTTCTCCCCGTATTCGAAAGAGCAGGACCAGATACAAACCCTTCATTTGCTTTTTTATTACTATCCAAGGCTTCTTGATGAAGATCTCTAGTCTCTACATTTGGTGTAACAGGAGTTTGTTTCTCTGTAGCAACGACAATGCTTGGAGAATTAGACATATTTTTGTCCCAGTTCTCAGTTACAGTATTGGTAGGTGGTGTCAATGTCTCATTGAATTTGCTCAAATCTACTTCTGCTTGATTGTTATCTTGAGATTCCCATGACCCAGTCAACTCTGGCATCTTAGTTTCATCGTGTTGAATAGGTGTTGGTGATGGCTCTGGTTTATTACTATTATTATCCATGGGTCTCTCTCCAGCCATTGCAATATCTACTGCTGATCTGATTTCATCTGCCATATTAGTATGTTTATTTAGGTTATCTTATTGACCTACCTATTTTAAACATGGAGTTATAAATAGGCAGATTTATATATATCCAGAATATAATGGAGATATGTCAATGTCAAGAAATTAAGAGGCGTTAGACTCTTAAAGAAGGAATAGCTTCCTGTTTTTGTGAGAATATTTTCTTTTGTGTATTAAAATATGCAATCTCTTTTAATGCTTCGAACCCATGTTTAAACCATCTCATCTTTTTACCATCCTCTTGTCCTCTTGGTTTGTAATGTATATCTAATTGTTTGAGATTTAATTTCTTACCATCTTCTTTTTTCCAATTAGCAAATTTTGCTGTAACCTCAGGTTCTATACCAAAGTTTGTAGTAGATTCTAAAGTAGATATTAAATCTCTAAAGATATCTCCCTTTGCCATCTTGTAACAGGTCTCCATATCTTTAACAACTAGACCTTTCCCGTAGGTAAAGATATTGGACATTAATGTAACAAATTTGTTTCCTAAGTAATGGGTTGGATTTATGAAAATATTCTCTCTATTGAATCTATTCCCATATATTACATCTGTATTTGGATACTGCAGGAAAGTTTCAACAAAAGTTGAAAGATCGTTTGGATTGTACTCCAAGTCAGCATCCTGAACGACTACCAAATCTCCAGTGGTATGTAAGATTCCGTGCTTTACACTCTGTGATTTCCCTAAGTTAATTTCATTCTCTAACAGTTTGAATTGTGCATATCTCTTATTCTTCCTTATATAGCTCTCAAGAAGAGTCTTTGTTTCATCTGTTGAACAGTCATTTACAATTACAATCTCTTTCCTTATATTTCTTGGTAATTTTACTTCTATAACTTTTTCAAGTAGGGAAAGGATAGATCTTTCCTCATTAAATACAGGGATAACAATTGAGAGTGTTGAAAAAGTTTCTGCCTTTAGATGCTCTGGATAGAGGTAGCTGTAGTAGTTTTTTACCATAGTATTATTATTAAATTTGATATTTGTATTTTTAATAATCTGCTTTAGGGTATTTGTATTTGAACAATTAGCGATAGCATCTTCAATCTTGTTTGCAAGGTCAAAACTGTTTCCTCTTTTGAATACATAACTTGAAGTACCAATCTCCTTAGCAATTTCTTTGTTACTTGGTGCATCAGATATTACTGGAATATTTCCAAAAGCAGATGCCTCTAGGATACCCAAAGAAAGGCCTTCACTTAAAGATGAGTTAATGTATATTCTAGATTTCTTTAACAATCTAAAGAGATCCTCCTGTTTTATGAATTCAGGTAATATCTCAACATTTTCAGGAAGTAGCTTTTGTTCTTTTAGAGCATTCCCCTCCCCTATGAGTACAAATTTCCAGTTTGGATATTTATTTGCTATTTTTTTGTACGCTCTAAGAGCTGTACTTGGATCTTTGACTTTAATCCATTTTGCTGCCCAGATTACGATATTTTCTTTTTTAGAAATAGAGTTCTTAATCTCTTTGCTGTTGTAGCCGTTATATATTATATTTATCAAAGATTGGTCCACATCAAAGGTTTTAGACACCCATTTTCTTCCAGCTTTTGATACGGTTACGGTATTTGTTGCAAATTTATGGACTAGAGAGAAAATATTTCTGTCTGCCCATTGTGCTAGTTTATTTGTTAATTCTGATTTGAAGTATACAGGTCCTGCATTATGTTCAACTACAGTATATTGATGACCTGTTAGAATACAAAGCATTGCAGTTATTAAACTACTTGTGAGATGTCTACTATGTACTACTACTTGTGCATTTGGGTTTTCTTGGAGAAGTTTAAGTGTATACAGTGTAAACCTAATACCAAAGATTGGATATGTACCATTAAATATGTTTAATACAGGGAAACTTTCAGCTTGAAAACCATTAATAGTACTTGATTCCCTTTTGTTTGCACCATATAAAGCGATGCTGTTTAATCCCTTCTCTTGTAATCCTGAGATTAAGTTGAAAGCCATGTTCTCTAAACCGCCCACTCTTGGATAGAAGTAATGGGATATGGATATAAAGTCATATTCTTTTTTGTTTTTCAAAAAAAGTTCTTTCATTTAAAAAGGCTTTAATTAAAAGGGTTTCTATTGCTAGAAACTAGTTAATTATATCACGAAATAGCCCTATAGTAAAACACACTGAGAAGGTCACCCTACTCTCTTGAGAAGAGAATATTGTTTGAATCTGAATAGACAATATGAAAGCCTTTGTTTGAAAGAAGTTCTATCAATTTTAGATTAGACACGCCATAATTATTATTGATCTCATAATCATACATATTGTTTAGCCAAGCTACATTTTGAGGATTAATATCTCTGGAAGCAGACTCAATCCTAGATGTGTAAAGGAAGCAGAATCTGTTACTTATCTCGTCTCGTACTATCATTTCCTCATATGTTTTGTTGTTTGGATTACTTACAAAAGTAATCATACTTCTTCTTGTATCTAAACTTTGGTACTGTCCCTGTGCAGTTTCAAACAGAGTCATGCCTCTAACCATAAGTTGTGTGTATGGATCAGAAACAATCTGGCATTTTGTGGCTTTCTTTTGTGATAGGAAATGAATTATAGAGGTATCATCCTCTGTTATGCCAGAGATAACTCCAGTATTTTGTGTATAGAAGGTAAGGTAGCTTTTGAAATTTGTAATGTAGAAAGGAATTGAAGAAAGGAAAAGGATAAAGATTATTATTGTTGAAAGCCATTTTTTGAATTTTAGATTGTTAATTGTGTATACCAATAGAAATGACATAAACAGAGAAGTTCCTATGAGGAACTTACTGGCATATGTTGGAGCCAAAAAGAAGAATATCAGGCATATAGAAACATATGTTATGGAATAGTAAGCAAAGGAGATAGATTTCTTCTTAATAAATATGTAGATAGCACAGATAATAAAGAATACAATCAAAAATCCATATTGTGTAGACAGGAAGGAGAGGTTCTGTGGGAAGTAATAGTTAGAGAAACTTCCAAGAATTTCCACTTCAGACAGTTGAAAAAATTTCTCAATACTAAATCCACGAATATTTGCAAGTAAGGTTACGATTAAACCCAGTACAGATACCATGGATATAACCTTAAGGGTGTTACTATCCTTTTTCAAAGTTTTCTGGAAGAGATAGTAAATTAATGCAAATGCAGCAAAGATTGGTCCGAAGATAAAATGATTGGCTAGCAAGATTGGAATTGCAAATAGAAGTGATGCTAGATTCAATTTCCTCTCGGAAAGAAGATTTAAGAAAAGAAATAGTGTAAATGTCTGAGGAATAATAAATGCAAAGGAATATGCTCCTGCCTCAAATACGGTAATGGTCATTAATGTGCCAAGTAGGATGAGAAACTTATTCTTGAAATATCTGTTTAAAATTTTTGCTATCAAAACAGCAAATGTTGCAATTAAAGAGAAGTTAAAGATTGTAGATGCTATTCCTACATTAAGATTAAAACCAGTTGTTACAAAGGCTTGTATAGAATGAAAATATGTAGTGTATCCTAATTTCTGGAAAAGATTGGAACATTGGTTTGGGGTTAAACATAACTGTCCATTGGCCATTTCGTTAGCTACGGCATTGTGCTGAAGGAAATCTGTACTAAGGAGTGCATCTGTCTTTATTCCGAGTAATGTATATACTCCAATGAGTAGTGCAAAGGTTCCAAGATATATTACTAGGGATTTTTTGATATTGGCATAATTTTGAATGTCTTTCTTGAATAGTAGGAATATTAGGGAGAGGGAAGTAAATGTAAGAAAGAGGTATGCTAGTGCTCTGTAAAGGGTTTGAGATTCAATGTTAAACTGTTTGGAGAGGAAGTAAATTAAAAGATAACTAAGTGGATATATTAATGTTGCTAATATATATCCGATACCAAAGTAAGATTTCTTTGTAATTAATTTTGATATTATTGCAGGGAGTAAGAAGATTGAAGATGTAGATATTATTGCAAAAATCAAATCGTCAGATAGTCCTACTGTTTGTTTGAAGAAAATAAAATAAAGACAGTATATGTAGCTTGCAATGATTAATGTTGTTATTAGTATCCTCTTCCTCATAATCCTTTACATTGTACTGAAATATTAATAGTATCTTCAATCTCCCCTACTTCATCTGGGTTGTAAGATATAGATAATGTTGCTGTCTTCTGGTCATATATCAGTTCCCCACTTTTAGAAGAGACAGAGATATCACATCCGTCTTGTGTATATGTGTTATCTAAGAATGTCCCGTATTTTGAAAATGAGATTTTGGATATATAAGAATCATATGGTGTATGGTTTTGTATTTTTACAGATCTTTTGATTTCTAGAGTATCTTTTCCTCTTGTAACGATATCTGTCTTTGTAATAGTATCGTTTTCTGTTTTGGAGGTGTATGTAGGATATATATATCCTATGTTGTATCCAGATTTAGTATATTCAAGTAAATCGTTTTCGAATACGTATGTTGGTTTATTGTCTTTGCTAAGAAAGTCTTGTTGGTTATTTATCTCAAACCATATCTTATTTGGTATTGTTACAACTAGTGAGTTATTTATATATTCGTATATGTAAGGTGTTCTAAATATTCTTGTTCCGTAAAGTAGAGATATACCGAAGGAGAGTAAAGCAAAGATTAGAAAGAATATTTTAAATAGTTTTCTCATATTTAAATATATGGGATATGTGTATAAAAGAAAAGGGCACCCAATATTATTTTTTTTGACAGTTAAGTCAATAGAATAATCCTCTGTTAAGAGGGGGGTGCCCAATTCATATGGAGGTGGTTGTGGCTATTATTGGACAAATGTCCAGCTGGTATTTTCTTTCGTGGCGATGTATTGTAATTCTTTTGTTTCCTGACCAGAATAGGCTTTGTCGTAGATGTTAATCTGCGAACCTTGATGGCCAATTTGAATTACATCTCCTGGATGGAGAATTTGATAGAAACAAATGGCTTCCTTGTCACACCAAGTGAACAGGACAGAACCAACATCGCGAGTTGTACCAGATGTATCAAAAACTTGATTAGGTACTACCCAATCCTTTCCTCTTGATCCAAAATAGCCAATGAAATTGGCGTTGGATCCGGCTGATCTGGGATCTGGGCTTTCTAAGGTGCCATTGTTTGGTAAAACTGGATTTGCAACGATCGGTGCCGACCCTGGGGTTTGAGCTGATACTGCAGGTTTGTTGAGCAACATTATTGCGATCAATGCCAGCAGTGCCAGGAGCCCAAGGATGCCAAGAACTTTCCAGAAGAGATTAGAATCTCCCTTGGTCTCGATCTTGTCTTCAGCAACAGGCGCAGTAGCTTTTGGAGCAACAGGCGCATTTGCCTTGGCGGATTCGTTCATCTCAATGTTAATCGAGATTTTCTTGATGTCTTTCTCTGTGATTGACATTTCTTTCTCCTTTTTCCTTTATGAGTGAATTTTTAGTTTCAGTATAAGGTCGCCACAACCTCACCTTATTTATTACATATTTCTATATAAGAAATAAGGTAAAGTTGTAGCTAAAAGAGAAAATTATTTGCCATAACCTTCCATATGATACTTGTATAAATATGGATTATATTAATCACATAATACAAGTTATTTTAAAGAACCTTGTTTCTATTAAAAGAAACATTCTAGAGATTAAAATAATCGCTAACTATGAATCTTCTAATGATTGGAAATGTTTTTAAGGAGCAAGTTTTTAATTGTATTAATATAATTTATTAAATTAATTCAATACTGTAGGGCAATGTATAAACAGTGCCCTACTCTATTGACCAAAAGCTACTGCGCTTTTGTTTTACTCTTTAAATATCTACCCTCTAACATCAAACCTATTCCTAAACCGAAAACGATTAATGCTATACCAGCAAATATACTCTTGTTATCTAGGATAAAAGAGGTATCTACAGGTATATGTCCATAACCATCAGCTAAGATAGAGGATGTGTTAAGAAGTATAAATCCTAAAGAAGTTGCCAATACAGAAAATGTGTTTTTCATAATTGACATTAATAAATTTATTAAAGAACTAAGAGAATTATACTATAAGCCACTATAAATATCAATATATGGGTATGAGGAGGCTGTGTATCTTAAACTGGTTCTCCGTTGATAGAGACAAGATTTGCGAATCTAAATATACGGATTGGGGAGTTATAATACTTACAAGTATATAGGATAAGATCTGCATCAATATCCTTTATGTACTTGTTCTCATCAAGTTTAAAGATTTGGTATATATACTCTCTTTGATTCCATATTATAATCACCTTATCCCCTATCTTTGTATTTGGGAGGTTGAAGAAAGATATCTTATTCCTGTATTCAGTTGTCCATGAAGAGTACCCAAACCTGTGCGAAGCTATAATTATGGATTTAGTTGTTTCTCCAAGATAGTTTTGTTCTGGATTTGCATAGTCGTAAACTATCCATGGCCCCTTATCTAATGCTTTGAGAGGGTCTTTTCCAGTTATAATTTTTGCTTTTACACCAATCTTTGGAATTATTAATGTATTTGTCTCTGTAAGAGAGGTATCTTTTTCAGGCAGAGTTATCTGTGGAGGTTCTGGAGGTTGTTCTGTATCGTCTTCCTTGTTCTCTGTAACAGGAATTTGCAGAGTTTCTGCTTCTACTTCTGGTGAACTAATATTTAGTTTGTTGAATATATATGGTAGCTGAGGATACGCAAGGAGAGAGAGAGATGCAAAGGTGAGAATAGCACCGATGATAATATATATATTCCCTGTAGTATTGATTATTTTTTCTCTTTTCATCACTATTAATTTTTATTTCTTAAGAATTCTTCTAATATCATACCACGGTTCTTCATCTCTAGAGCATTCGTTTTCCCTATATATCTATAATGCCAACTTTCATAACTAAATCCAGTTACACGTTCATATCCAGAAGGGAAACTAAGAACAAAACCATACTTGTGGGCATTCTTCTGTAACCAAGTACTTGCTTTGGTAGTACTAAACCTTGTCCCTATGTTGTCACTAACCTCTTTACTACTAAAATCTATAGCAGTTCCAAGCTGATGTTGGCTATGTCCTGCTCTTGCAGATATTCTATCTGCCGCATCTACATTACCTCCATTGTATTGTACCCAATAATTGTAAGTACTTACTTGTGTAGCATATGATCTGTATCCAGAAACTATGCTTAGATCTATTCCATCCGCTTTGGCAGCATTTACTAAATCCCGTAAATCGTTAATTAGTATATTTCTAACATAAAAATTATCTCCATTTCTAATTCCAGAATTACTTGCTTTTACTAAGTCGTTTGGAGCATATGTAGATGGTAGTTTGTACTCCTTGTTTACATGTACTAAAAGATCATTACCATTTCTTTTTACAGTTTTAATATTGCTAGGATATGTCCACCAAGAAACTGAAGGTGTGTAGTTAGAGTATGTCTTGGGGATTATACTTTCCTTAATATCATTTACCTCTATGGTATTGGATGTCTTAACATTGTTTTTTTCTACTCCCTGTGTATCTTGAAAATCTATTGTAACTACATTGAAGGAAAGAACTAATGTAGAGAGATATATCCATATATTTGAGAAGAATTCTGTCATAACACGATATTTTAGCATAAAAAGATTAGCGTGTTTCAATTATGAGTGGGAATTAAGGGGTATTAATTCCCACTCATTTACTTACCTGAACCAGATATATGTTTGAAAGTCTTCTTTTATAGAAATCACTTCTCCTCTTTCGCAAGTAGATTTTCCACCATCATTTTGTATGTATATTTTCTTTCCAATTGTTGGATAGCAGGTGTATTCCCCTTGAGGGAACACAGTCGGAAAGTTTGTAAGAATAAATACTTCTTCTCCAGATATTACCCTTGGTGGTGGCGAACTAAATCCTAGAGGTCCTTTCAAAACAAGGAACAGGAAGGCGATAATTACAAGAGTAATTATAACGACAATAATCTTTTCCACCATTTTTTCATCAGAGTTTTTATTCATTTTCTCCTCCTAGAGATATTGAAACACGCTATGATAGTACACGGATTAAATCTTGTGTGTACCGTTTAAAAGAACACATGATTATACTACTATGGGGCCTACTTTTGCTACAAGTAATGAACTATGTCTTTCTAGGTCAAGAAATATAAATTGAGAGATTGTAATATTTAAATACTAAATTATTTCTCCTCACATATGTTAACCAAAGAAGATTTAAAGGCCATAGAGAAGATACTTTTCCCAAGGTTTGATACGTTGGACAAGAGGATGGACAAATCGGAAGGGAGGATGGAAGAGATATATGAAGAATTGGATAGAAGAATATGCAGTATTGTAGATACGGTTGGTGAGATTAATGGTACTTTACAAGGATTAGCTTTACTAGATGCAAATAGCAGAGGAGATATAAAAAGATAGGATGGCAATATACAGGAGGTTTACAAGATGAGTATTGAAGTAAATGATAGATTAGACGCTATTGAAAAACATCTAAATACTAAATATGACCCAGTAAGTAGGAGCCTTATGGATACCTCTAAAATAGATTATGAAAGGAAAAGACTTAAAGAATTGCTACTGTAGCTACACTATCATCTCCATTCATATTCATTAGTTTTACGCCAGATGTTTGTCTTCCAAGTGTTGGAACTGCTTTAAGCTCTGATCTAATAACTTTTGCTTTTTGAGAGATAACAACTATCTCTTTCTCGTCTTTTTCAATTATCCTTGCTGAAGCTATTCTTCCTGTTTTAGGAGTTACTCTAAATGTAAAGACTCCTGTCCCCCCCCTCTTTTGAAGAGGATACTCCTTAAGTGTTGTCATCTTTCCATATCCATTGTCTGAGAGGGTTAATAGCTTTTCATTGTCATCTTTAATTATTCCCATCCCTACTACATAGTCTGTAGGATTTTTAAACTTGATAGCTGTTACTCCCTTTGTACTTCTTCCCATAGGTCTAACATCAGACTCTTTAAATCTAACAGATTTACCATCTGCTGTAACAATCACCACATCGTTGTTTCCTGTTGTTGGTTTTACCCATGTAAGCTGATCTCCATCTTCTAATTTAATTGCTGTTAACCCATTAGATCTAATCTTCTTGTATTCTTCAAGCGCTGTTTTCTTTATGACACCTTTTTCTGTTGCCATCAAGAAGTATGAGTAGTTGATGTTCTCACCGCCTTCTGTTTTTTCAGTTATTGTTCCATTTGGATTTCTGGTCAAAACAGAATTAATTGTTTCGTTTTGTTCTAACTGTATAAGGTTAACCAAAGGAAGACCTTTTGCTGTTCTTCCGTATTCTGGAATTTCAAATATTCTAATGTTGAAGACTCTACCTCTGTTAGTGAATAGAAGAAGTTCATCGTGTGTATTACAAAGGAAGGCATGTTCTATGAAGTCACCTTCTTTGGTTTCGCCACCAGAAACACCTTTGCCACCTCTTCTTTGAGATTTGTAAGTGTCTGGAGTTAATCTCTTAATATATCCAGAATGTGTTATTGTAACCAACATCTCTTCATTAGCTACCATATCTTCTTCAGATATCTCATTTACCTGTCCTTTAACAACTTTTGTTTTTCTATCATCACCATATTTTTCTTTTATCTCTTCCAAATCTTTAGAAATGATTTTTAAAATTCTGTCCTGATTCCCAAGTACTTCATTGTATTCTTTGATATTCTCTTGAAGTTCTTTGTATTCATTTTGTAATTTCATCCTTTCAAGAGCAGCTAATCTTCTAAGTTGCATATCTAAGATTGCTTGTGCTTGAACCTCTGTAAATTTGAAATTATCCATAAGATTTGTTTTTGCAGTTTCCTGAGTTTTAGAGCCACGGATAGTTGCAATTACCTCATCTAGCATATCTAGTGCTTTAAGAAGACCCTCAAGTATATGTGCTCTAAATCTTGCTTCAGCTAAGTCAAATTCATATCTTCTAATGGTGACTGTTAATCTAAAAGAGAGGAATAATTCCAAGATTCTTTTTAGAGGTAATGTCTTTGGTTCCTGTTCTACCAATGCAATCATGTTCGCATTGAAGACCTTTTGCATCTCAGTATATTTGTAGAGCTTGTTGAGAACTGCTTTTGGTTGTGCGTCTCTTTTTAGTACTACTACTACTCTCATTCCTTCCCTATTCGACTCATCTCTAATGTCTGCAATGCCATCTATCTTCTTTTCTTTAACAAGGTCTGCGAATTTCTCAATCATGTGGGCTTTGTTAACTTGGAATGGTATCTCTGTGATTATGATGTTGAATCTTCCCTGCTTACCCTCTACGATTGAAGCTTTTGCTCTCTGAAGGATTCTTCCTCGACCAGTAGCATATGCATTTAGAATTTCTTTTTGGTCATAAATGATTCCTCCAGTTGGGAAATCTGGCCCAGGTATTATCTCAATTAAATCTAGTGGTGTAATGTCTGATTTGAATTCTGGGTATAGTACAGATTTTTCTTCAGCAATTTTCTTTCTTAATTCCTCAATATTCTTAGCGAGATTTGGGTCTGCTAAATCTACATAGTTTTCTAGGTAGTCCTCTGGTTTAGGGTTTAGTGTCTGAGGAATAATTTCTTTTGCTTCTTTTGCTTTTCTTAATTCATTGTATATGCCCTTACCTTCCCATTTGTTGCCTCTTTTTATCATTTCCTGGAGTGCAGTTATTAGCTCTCGAAGGTTGTGAGGTGGCATCTTTGTTGCCATACCCACTGCAATACCATCTGTACCGTTAGCTAATACATTTGGAAAAAGTGCTGGAAGTACGGTTGGTTCTAGTCTTGTACCATCGTAGTTTTGAGTGAATGTTACTGTTCCTTTATTTAGGTCTCTTAGAAGTTCTATGGTAATCTTTCCCATTCTTGCTTCTGTGTATCTCATTGCTGCTGCTCCATCTCCATCGATAGAACCGAAGTTTCCCTGTCCATCTACAAGTACATATCTTGTTGAAAAATCTTGTGCTAGTTTTACAAGAGTTGGGTATACCACAGATTCACCATGAGGATGGTAGTTACCAGATGTATCTCCAGCGATTTTTGCACATTTTCTGTAATGTGCAGTAGGTGTTAATGCCAGATCATTCATAGCCACAAGAATTCTTCTTTGAGATGGTTTTAGTCCATCTTTTACTTCTGGTAGGGCCCTTGATACTATAACGGACATAGAGTAATCTAAGTAGTTGCTTTTCATTTCATCTACAATAGATCTTTGTACAACCTGTCCTGGCTTAAATGAGAGATTGAAATCTATCTCATTTGTTTCTTCTATTTTGTTATATATTTCATCAGGCATTATATTCTTGATTATTTATTAAATTGTATCTTCAATCTTTGTCTCGGCATCTGCTTTGGCCACATCGATATCTATGGACAGAGCTTTTAGTTCTTCGTATGTCTCTGAAGTGATTTTTTCACTCGTAGGATCAGTTTTGCTAGTGCTAACATCTAGCATGCCAGCTTCTTGTCCATCCTCATTAATCATGTGTAAACAAAGATAATGTTGCTCATGCATATCTTCAACCCATATAACGCTTCGAATTATCTCCTGTTGTAGATATTCAGTCATCAATTTATATGGTGCGGTGTTTGGATCTTTATTTAAAATTGCAACTATTTGGTCTGTATGTACTCCTAGATACTCAGTCATGACCTTTGCTAAAAGATCTCTACGACTCTTTCTATAGTCATGTGTCCTTTCTATCTCTGCTGTGTTAAAAAAAATTTGGTCCATTCTTTATGTATAAAAATTTAAATATCTAAGATAGCTTTTCTTGCATACATCTGTATAAATCTTCTTCTTGGTGGAACCTCATTACCCATCAGCATTTCAAATGTTTTTTCTACTTCCTCTGCATCTTGTATCTCTACTCTTTTTAATACTCTAGTCTCTGGATTCATAGTGGTTTCCCATAACTGTTCTGGATTCATTTCTCCCAATCCTTTGAACCTATTTTCTATAGGTGCTTTACCTTCTTTTTTAGCTTCTTTTACAAAAGCCTCTTTTTCAGCATCGTTTAAAAAATAGTATTTTTTCTTTCCAATCTCTACTTTGTGCAGTGGAGGTTGTGCTACATAGACGTACCCCTGTTCTATTAAAGGTCTAAAGAATCTAAACAGAAGCGTTAATACCAATGTTGTTATATGTAATCCATCGACATCAGCATCACTCATAATGACTATTTTGTGGTATCTAAGTTTTGAAATATCTAGTGTATCTCCAATTCCAACACCAAGTGCTGTAGTTATATCGTTAAACTCGTTGTTAGAAAGTACTCTGTCGACTCGGTATTTCTGTGTATTCATAATCTTACCTCTAAGTGGAAGAATTGCTTGTGTATGTCTATCTCGTCCTTGTTTGGCACTGTTATGAACAAAGATTCCGCTAGCAAGAGCAAAATTATTCGTTTTTGGTACCTCTAAATCATATACATCAATTTTATCTTTAAGATATTCAATTGATTTAATCTTATGATTATAGTTTTTAACAGCATCTTCTAATTTTGTGATGTCATTATTAAAGAATCGGCTACATAGGGTAGGGATCATAAGTAGAGTTTTGTCATTTGATTCTTTTCTTATAGAGTTATATGCTTCAACAGAAATTTCGCCAGAGTTCTCATACACGGTTCGAAGAGCTTTTAGACTTCTGTCAAGATAAGTTCGGTTGTAAGCCTTGTAATGTTTGTAGCCGTCCTTTAAATCTTTATAGATTTTATTTTCTAAGTTATATCTATCAGAGAGTAAGTGTGTGAATATCCATTTTGAAGTTGATGGATTCAAAACCATCTCATAGCCCTCAATAGTAACCCTACCTTTTCTCTCAGAGAGTTTCTTATAGAGGGGCATAAGTGAATCATTTGTAGTTAAGTCTTTGGCTTTTCTGTACGAACCATCTCTCAACATAAATTTATGGTCAGGAGTTGCGATGATTTCTTCAGTATTATCTAAGGTAATTTTTATTACAGAGGCATTCCTTTTTGTTCTTCTTACATTCCGAATTGGTGCTATTGCTATCTGATTCTCTTTTGAAATTGTATAGCAATAGTTTGTTTTCCCAACTCTTTGTTCTTGGATTAACTCTAAGAAGCTTAAAGACCTTCCGTCTGTTAGTGCAATTTTAGTATCTGCAGAAAAACATCCACCTGCAGAATCTCCTTCTACTATGAACAATTCACTTTCTGCTGGATCCTTACTAGAACAATCTGCTAGTTTACCAGGAAGACTTGTACTTTCAAGAACACCTTTTCTGATAACAGCATCTCTTGCGGCTTTTGCTGCTGCCTTCGCTTTGTTAGCTAAGACGGCCTTTCCAATTATGCTTTTACCTTCATTTGGATGTTCTTCAAGATATACCAGAAGTTCATCTCTTACTAATTTGCCTACAATACCTTTAACCTCAGGATTATTTAATTTGATTTTTGTTTGGCCCTCAAATTGAGGATTTGGAACTTTCACTGAAATAACAGCAGTTAGTCCCTCTCTTACATCATCTCCGCTAAGGGTTCCATTTAATCCTTTAAGTAATTCTGCCTTTTGAGCATATGTATTAAATGCACTTGTAAGAGCGGTTCTGAATCCTGCTAAATGTGTACCACCCTCTGGATTTATGATGTTGTTCGTGTAGCATCTAACATCCTCCTCCATTCCATCTGTGTACTGCAAAGCCACCTC
>JAKPKF010000388.1 GCA_029553845.1 bacterium
TATTATTGCCAAATATTCTATTTAATAGAAAGTAAAGAATTTATAATAAAAAAGAAATAAAATTATCTTATCTTTGAACCTGTTTTCATTTCCTTATCTGCCTCTAATAGTGAGACTAGTTTTCCGTCGTCAGCTGCTAAAGGTGAAATAAAATGAAAAAAACTTTAATGTTTATTTTCATGGTAACTGTTCTGACTTTTGCTATGTTTTCTGCAGTTATGGGAACAAAAGTTCTATCTGAAGTTAGAATAACGACTAACACTTCTGACCAAACACAACCAGCTATTTATGGAGATATAATAGTGTGGAGAGACAATAGAAACGGTAACAATGACATTTGGGGCTACAATCTAAATACCAAAACTGAGTTTCCTATATGCACTGCAGCACATGCACAAGGTCAACCTGCAATATATGGTGACATAGTTGTTTGGAGAGACAGAAGGAACGGAACAAACTATAACATCTACGGCTACAATCTTAAGACCCGAACAGAGTTTGCTATAACGTCTGA
Organism: bacterium; assembly: GCA_029553845.1. The sequence continues at coordinate 515 of JAKPKF010000388.1, forward strand.
TCCAAATGACACTACTGATAAAACTGCACCTGCAATATATGGTGACATAGTAGTATGGGAGGATACAAGAAGCGGCAATAATGACATATATGGTTACAATTTAAGGACAAAAGAGGAATTCCCTATATGTATAGCTATTCGTGATCAAACACAACCGGCAATATACGGTGACATAGTAGTATGGCGAGACAATAGAAGCGGTAACAACGACATCTACGGATACAATCTTAGAACAAAGACAGAGTTCCTAGTCTGCACTGAATTAAGGGCACAGGCACAGCCAAAGATATACGGCGATATAGTTGTTTGGAGAGATAGAAGGAATGGAACAAACTATAACATCTGGGGCTACAATCTTAAGACCCAAACAGAGTTTGCTATAACTTCTGATTCCACTGATAAAACTGCACCTGCAATATATGGATATATAATAGCTTGGGAAGACCCAAGAAATGGCAACACCGATATCTACGGATACAATTTGGATACTAAGCAGGAATTTGCAATAACTATCGATACTTTCCAACAAGAGAATCCTTCAGTGTACTGTGGCCGTGTTGTATACCAGGATAACAGAAACGGAAACTGGGACATTTACCTCTCTAATCTTGACGTTGTTTGTGAAGAGCACAAATCACTTCCAATTGACAAGATAATGAAGATACTTGAAAAAAACAAAAACAAGAAATAAATTTTTTCTCTTCTTTTTTCCACTAACTTTTTAA
>JAKPKF010000058.1 GCA_029553845.1 bacterium
CTCTCTAAGTTAATGGTAACTGCAAGGCTAAGGGGTAGGGAGATGGGAGTGGATATGACTACCGCTTTCAATGATATTGTAACTGGTATCGGTAGGGGTTCTCCGCTTATCCTCGACAACCTGGGTATTAAGATTCCAGACGCTATTAAGGCTTCGACGGAGAAGATGGGAGAGGCTGAAAAAACACAGGCTTTACTAAATTTTGCAATAGAGGACGGTGCTAAGATAGCTAGTCAGTATGGAGATGTTATTCAGCTTAATGCTGGAGAAAAGACGGCAATACTCAAAGCAACATTTGTGAATATAAAGGACAATATACTAAATTCTTTTATACCAGCTCTTAGTTCGTTGGTATATGATGGACTTGCTCCTGTACTTAATATGATTCAAAAGCTTACTTCGGAGGATGGATTAAAAGGTATGTTAGAACTTCTTAAAACAGGAGAAAGCAAAATATTGGATAACTTGGGAATAAAGATTCCAGACATACTAAATAATACAATTAAAAAGTTCTTGGCTTTGAAAGAAGTTATAGAGGTGGTGTTCAAGTTGTTGTCGGGGGAGGATATAGATACCGACACTTTACTAAGAATATTCCCGGAAGGAACGAGTGGGGAAAAATGGTTAGATGTAATACTTCAGGTAAGAGATGCTTTTGAAGAGATAGCGACCTATCTGGAGTCAACAAGAAGTGCATTAAGCGACATACTGCCAAGCTCCGAGGACATTTCAAAGGTGTGGGGGGAATTTGTTGGATGGTTAAAGGACTTCTTTTCCCCAGAGAATGTTTCTTTGGCGATAGAAAAGCTGAGAGGAGGATTGGTTACTCTCTTGGAATGGGTTGATAAAGTGTGGAAAGCTCTGGTGGAGTTCTGGGAGAAAACCCTCGAACCACTATTAATGTTCTGGTGGGATATGATTAAAACTTACATAATTCCAGAGTTGGAGAAGCTAAAAGGTAAATTGAAAGAATTGTTTACACGCTTCGGTGATGATGAAAAGTGGGCTAGGGAATTACTTAGAAATATAGCAACTATAATCGGAATAGTAATAGTTGGAGCAATTACAGTTCTAATTGGTGCTTTAGGGTTAGTAACTAAGGTGGTTGGATTCTTAATAGACATCCTTATATTATTGAAAAAAAGGAGTACCGAGGTGTGGGATAACATGATAGATAGACTAGCAAAGATAATAAACTTATTTAGGGATATTGTATGGTGGGTACAAAAAACAACAGACAAAATCAAAGCAATTCCAAATGTAATAGGAATAGACTTTAAGGGAAACGATAAAAGAGCAACAGGGGGAGTAACTACTGGGGGTTGGACTATGGTAGGGGAAAGAGGGGCTGAATTAGTTTCACTACCTCGTGGAAGCCATGTGTATAATTCAGAGGATACTAAGCAAATGGTGGGTAATAACGGAATAACAATAAATGTAAATGCACCAGTAACAGGAGTGGATAACTTAAAAGCAGTCATACTTGAGGCGGTCAATGAAGCAACAGAGAGACAAAATAGATTAGCCAATTACAATTTACTATGAAAAACCTAATATTATACGGTTCACAAAATCTAAGCAACAAGAAGTTTGGTATTGAAT
>JAKPKF010000059.1 GCA_029553845.1 bacterium
AATCTACCATATTCCCATCCATTTAAGAAGTTGAGAATATATGCTTTCTCCATAAAGAACAGATATACTGAAGGCAAGAGAGATGAATGGAACCATAGGAATCTTTGCTTTTTTAATATCTACCTTCTTCTTGACTACAAAGAGTAGCGAGTAGAGTAGAGCTATTAATATTGCTAACCAGAATGTAACAAGAAACTGTCCGAATGATTGCAAAATTCCGATACTAAACAGAAGAAGTATATCTCCAAGTCCAAAGGATTTTTTGATTATGTTTATCAGTAACAGTACCCCACAAATTATTAATGGTAGATATATATTCTCTAAATTGAAATTAAAGAAGAAGAAAAACATTATACTAATTGTTATGAGTATGTGTACAAGATTTTTAGGAACAGAATTGCTTAGATAATCATAAAAGGAAAGAACAAACAGAAAGAGAATAATTATGTAAAAGAATAGGGGAATACTTGAAAGATAGAATAGGAGAAAGATTGTTCCAAGGATTAACTCAGATATTGGGTAATAGATATTTATTACAGATTTACATTTTGGACATTTACCTTTGTAGAATATATATCCAAGGATAGGAATCAGTTGTTTCCAATTAAGAGGCTTTTTACATTTCTCACAATGGGAACTAAGAGTTGCTATTTTAGGGTATGTATATCCATTCTCTAATCTGTATACCGTTGCATTTAGAAAACTAGCAAGAGATGCACCAAGAAAGAATATACAAAGATAAACGATAATCATCTTTGATTATAGCATAGTCAAAATAAAAGCCCCTCATAAGAGAGGCTTCAAATTCACATTCTTAATTATTGCCAATATTGCCAAGCATTTCCATCCCAATCAGATGCGACTGTTGCTGAATTAGATGTGTAGTAAGTAACCATTGCAGAAAAGTCTGCATCTGGAGTTGTAGGATCATTCTCAAAGTTCTTATTTGTTATAGCTAGAGGCATATCGTCATCTCCAAACCCATTTCCATTACAGTAATATGCTCCATCATCTCTACTGTTATTATCTGTTGCTAAACCTCTAAGACTCACACATATCAACACGGATTGTTGGTGAGTTGGTTCTACAACATAGATAAAGGTTGCTTCTGTTCCACCCTTAAATACTCCCTCATCCATATATTCACTTAATGTTGTAATCAATGCAGAAGGTAGTTGCTGAGGAGGGAATTCTCTTTCATCAGTATAATAAGCTTGTACTCCTTGGTATATCTGATCTACAGCATTCTGGTGTGCTACATCATTTGCCCTATTAATAGCAAACCTTCCTGCAGTAATACCTACAGCCATAAGGATTATAAGGATACCCATAACGATAAGCATCTCGACTAATGTAAATGCTTCATAGAAATTCCTTCTCATATATTTGGAACAGTTATAAAATTTATCTATTAATAAGTTACATAACTTTCAAATCTATGTCAATACCTATCCAATTGCCGAAGACAGCTGGAACATAGGCATATACACAGCCAGTGCTATAAAACCTACTGCCAAGCCCATTATTACCAAAAACACAGGCTCAAGAATAGAAGACATATTACTCGTAGCTACATCAACCTCATCTTTGTAATACTGAGACACCTTTTCCAAAACAGCGTCTATCTCACCTGTCTCTTCTCCTACAGCAATCATACTACTTACTAAAAGAGGAAAATATTCACTTCTTGCAATTGGTATAGCTAAAGCTCCACCTTTTTCTACCTCTTCCTTTGCAGCCATTACAGTATCTCTAAACATTTCGTTTGTTAGTGATTGTGCTGTTAATTCCAATGCCTTAATAATTGAAAGACCACTTCCCAAAAGAAGTGCCAGGATTCTTGTAAATTGTGAAAGCTGCATTTTTGAAATTATCCCTCCTATAACTGGAATTTTTAATGTTATTTTATCAAAATTTCTTTTTCCTTTCGCAGTATCTAGATAGTACTTCATACCGATAAAAACAACAGCTAAGACTACAAGAATTGCCCACCAATACTTTATGAAAAAGTCACTCATTCCCATTAATATTCTTGTAACCAGAGGTAGCTCAGCCCCAAAATCTCCATATATTTGTGCCATTGATGGAACAAGAACAAGCATCATTAGAACCATAACAACAATGATAATAACAAGAATAATGATAGGATAAATCATTGCAGATCTTAACTTGTCTCCCAAAGATTTACTCTCTTCTAATTCTGTTGCGAGTCTTTCTAATATTATTTCCAAATTACCACTTTCTTCTCCTGCTTCAATAAGGTTGAGTGTAATAGGGTCAAAAACTTCACTTTGTTCTCTAAAAGAATTTGCCAATGTTTTTCCAGACTGAATAGCCGCAAGAACTTCTTTAAGAACTCTTTTGAACATAGGATTACTTGTCTGTTGAACCATAATCTCAAGAGCTCTAGCAAGAGGAAGTCCTGCTCCAACCATAGTAGACATCTGTCTCATAAAGATTACTTTCTCTTTCATTGGAACTCCACCGATATTTATCTCTGCCAATCTTTCAAGGTCCAAAGCAAATGCTTCTTTAATACTTACAACAATCAAACCTCTGTCATGAAGAATATCTGTAACTGCCCCAGCATCCTTTGCTTCCATGTTTCCATTGATAATTTTTCCACTTGTGTCTCTGGCTGAGTATTTAAACTTTTTCATTTATTATGCTTTTAGTAATCTTAAAACTTCTTCTGGGAATACTGCATACTCCTGTGCTTTCTGTACATTTATGACTCCCTCTCTTACAAGATTTACTAGTGCCTTTTCCAAAGAGACCATACCCAAGTCTGAGCTTGTTCTTATGACATTATCTATTTGATGAGTCTTACCCTCTCTAATTAGGTTTCCTACAGCAGAGTTCATAATCATGATTTCAGATACTGCTCTTCTTCCACCCTTATCCAGAGGTATAAGTCTTTGAGCTACAACTGCCTGCAGAATATTTGAGAGCTGTGCTCTAACCTGTTGCTGCTGAGTCTCTGGGAATACATCAATTATACGGTCAAGTGTTTGAGATGAACTGTTGGTATGTAGTGTAGCAAATACTAAGTGTCCTGTTTCTGCCAAGGTAATAGCAGCTGCTATAGTTTCAAAATCTCTCATCTCTCCCACAAGGATAACATCAGGATCTTGCCTCAGCGCACTTCTAAGCGCTATCTCCCAAGAGTGTGTATCATCATTCATTTCTCTTTGGTCAATTAATGCTCTCTTACCTTCAAATAGATACTCAACTGGATCTTCGATTGTAACAATATGACAGAATCTGGTTCTGTTAATATCTTCGAGGATTGCAGCTAAAGTCGTACTCTTTCCATGACCAGTTGGACCAGTAACTAGTACAAGTCCTTGTTTTAATTTAGCAAATTGATGGTAAAGCTGTGGAAGGAGTAACTCCTCTATAGTCCTAATACGAGAGGGGATCAATCTAAATGCAGCAGAGAGATTTTTCATAGAGTAGTATGCATTTACCCTGAATCTAGCATTGTTTCCCTCCGCATATGTATATGCATAGTCGATTTCTCTGTTTACTTCTAGTAATTCTTTTCTCTCATCTGTTATAGTTCTAAATATCAGCTCTTCCGTATCTTGTGGAGTCAATATCTTTTCACCAACCTCTTCCAGCTCTCCATCAATTCTAATAATCGGAGGATAACCAGGAGAGAGATGAAGATCTGAGGCATTTTTACTAATTGTAATACTGAAGAGCTCTTCTATTGAATATTTTCCATTCACAGGTTGCGTTACTTCCGCTCCTTTTGTAATTTCTTCTTCTTTAAATATTGGCTCAGCAAGACTGTTCGCTTTTGGTTCTCTAACCATTGCCTTAGGTTTCTTGACATTAAGGCTGTCAGGTGCCTTTCCAATCGAATTTAATGTCGAAATCACAGAAGATACTGGAGCCGAATCTTTAGAAGGAAGAATCCCAACATCTGAGCTTTCTGTTTTTAAGCCAGGCATTTCTGTTGGTTTTGCTACATATTTTACTTCTGCAATATCTGGCTCAGGTGGAGGAGGTGGAGTTGTTGTTTGTGCTGGCTGATTTGTAGATGCAAAATCCGGATACGGAAACTTTGTATTACTATTCTGGACAGTTTGATTTTCCATATTATATTTATACCAAAAATTTACTCTTTTGAAACCCTCATAACCTCTTCCAAAGAGGTTATACCTTCTAAAGCCTTTAGATACCCATCTTGTGTCATAGTAAGCATACCATTCTCAAGTGCTACTTTTTCAATATCTTTGTCAGAGACATTTTCCATCATCATTCTACTTATCTTGTCTGTAACATCCAACACTTCAAAGATACCAATTCTTCCAGAATATCCAGAACCCCCACACTTGTCACAACCTTTTCCACGGTAAAGATATATTACCTGCTCTCCACCTGGACCTATTTCAGGAGGTCTAAAGAAATTTTTATCTCCTTCAGCGGATGAAGCTTTAGAAACTCCAACTCTTTTGAGATATTCAACAAGATTGAATCCCTTTACAGTAGCCATTATTTCATTGATATTTTTGACTATCTCTGGTGGAGCAGCATATGCTTCTATACAGTCTTGACACACTCTTCGTGGGAGTCTTTGCGCAACTACACATCTAATTGTAGAAGAGAGTAGGAAAGGCTCAATTCCCATATCCAAAAGTCTTGGAATAGCTGCAGCAGCACTATTGGTGTGAAGAGTAGAGAGAACTAAGTGTCCAGTAAGCGAGGCTTGTACAGCCAACTCTGCTGTTTCCTGATCTCTGATTTCCCCTACCATTACGATATCTGGATCCTGTCTAAGAACAGATCTCAAACCACTTGCAAAAGTAAGTCCTGCATCAGGATTAATTTGTACCTGTGTTACACCTGGGACTCTAATTTCTACAGGATTTTCCAAAGATATAATGTTTACCTTAGGATCATTAACCTTCATAAGGGAACAAGCTAATGTCCTAGTTTTACCACTACCAGTAGGACCAGTAACTAGTACGATACCATTTGTTACTTCAAGACTGTCTAAGAATATCTTATATGCATTTCCACGCAGACCAGTAGACTCTAGTGTTATTCCATCTGTTTCGGATTCCAACAATCTTAAAACTCCTTTTTCTCCAAAGATTGTAGGCATGGTAGAAACACGAAGGTCTATCTTAGAACCATTTACTTTAATAGGGAATCTTCCATCCTGTGGTAATCTCTTCTCGTCAATTTTTAAGTTTGCAAGAATCTTGATTCTTGAAATTAATGCTGGCCCCAAATCTCTTGGAAGAGTTAATCTCTCAGTCATAATTCCATTTATTCTAAATCTTACCCTCAACCTTTTTTCCATTGGTTCAATATGAATATCTGAAGCCTTGGATATAGCTGCATACTGAAGAATTGCATTCACAATTCTCGCTACTGGAGCATTACTAAGATTGTCACTGCTTAGCAGATTTGGATCCTCGCTAATTTCTGTAACAGGAACATCTACATCTTCCAAAGCCTCTGTAACTTCAGAGCTCATAACATCACCAATTCTTCTATCTAGTACTGAATTAATACTTTCTCTGGTAGTAATATTTACAATTAATTTTGTTCCTGGGGGATATTTTCTTTCAAGAGCCTGCGTAGCCTGTATATCAAAAGGATCTTCCATCGCTATCTTTACAAAATCCTTACCTCGTTCAAATGGTACCGCCCTGTACTTCTGCAAACCATCTACATTCACTTCCGCTATTGTTCCTTCGGGAATTTCCATATCTCTAAGGTCAATGTAGGGGATACCAAAGATCTCTGATTTTGCTTTTGCTAAATCTTCATCAGAAACAAGACCAAGCTCTTTTATAATTACCTCTTCAGTCTTTGGAGAACGGCTTCTTTCAACAAGGACCCTTCTGGCATCATCTTCCTTGATTAGACCTTTGGTCTCGAAATATTTTAATAGCGAACTCTTAGAATCCATTTGGCAGTTTTTTAACTAATACTATTCTTAGTTTATTCTAATCCCTTACTACAGTCAATATTTATATATATGATAGAATCAGATATGACATATCTTCTAATTAATAACAATCAAAAAGTACTAGAAAGCAATCTCGTGCTTTTGGCAAATAAATTTTTAGGAAAAGATTTTAGTAATGTAGAAGACCTTTTTTCTGTACCAGATATACATATTGTAGATGGGAGAGGAAGTAACAGTATTGGAATAGATGAAATAAAAGCCCTACAGAATGAAATGATATACAAGCCCTTCGAGAACTCTTTTCAATTAGCAATTATTTTAGATAGTCAGAAATTGACTCTTCAGGCACAAAATTCTTTCCTTAAAACACTGGAAGAGAGCAGTGACAATACAATATATATCTTGTGTGTAAACAATGAAAAAAACCTTCTCCAAACCATAATCTCTCGAGGCAAGCTCATATATGCAAAAGGTGAACTAGAAAAAGTTATAGATAACACTCCTGACATTCTTCAATTAGACCTTGTTGAACAGTTTTTACTTGTAGAAAAAGTAGCTAAAGACAAGGAAGCTTCTCTTAAATTAATTGAAGACCTTGAAAGAGTGTTTAAAAAGAAACTTGAATTTGAAATAAAAAATGGTAAGATTGAGAGCCCAAAGAGATTAAAAAATGCTCTTGATTTATTAAATGAATCTAAAGAAAAAATAGATTCAAATTGCAATAAAAAGCTTGTGTTAGAGGCATTAATTGTGTCTCTAAATACTTAACATTCTTGTCAAAAAAGGGTAAAATATAGGATACTTGTGCTTGGAAATTAAGTTACATATTCATACAACATAATGCCACAAAAGAGCGACTACGGAGCATCAAATATTCAGGTACTTAAAGGTTTAGAAGCTGTAAGAAAAAGACCAGCAATGTACATCGGTTCTACAGATAGAAACGGTTTACATCACATATTTACAGAAATTTTAGACAACTCTGTCGATGAGGCAATTGCTGGATATTGTACTAACATATGGGTTATTTTTAATAAAGATAATTCTCTAACAGTTAGAGATAATGGTAGAGGTATTCCTGTTGCCATCCATCCAGAAACAAAGGTTTCTACATTGGAGACCGTTATGACCAATCTCCATGCTGGAGGTAAATTCGACGATGGAGCATACAAAGTCTCAGGAGGACTTCACGGTGTAGGTATGAAATGTACAAATGCTCTTTCAGCACAAATGACAACAACAGTAAAACGTGATGGAGGGATTTTTCAACAGGTATATGAGAAAGGTATTCCAAAAGCTCCAGTCAAAAGAATCGGTGATTCAGATGAGACAGGAACAGAGCATACCTTTTTACCAGATCCAACTATCTTCCAAGAAACAGAGTTTGATTTTAATACAATAGTTAGGAGTTGTAGACAACATGCATATTTAACAGCAGGGCTTAGAATATCTGTAATAGATGAGAGAGAAGAGAAACCTACTAGATATGATTTGTACTTTGAGGATGGAATTAAATCATATGTACAGTTTTTAAATATCGATAAGAAATCAATAGGGGAAGATCCATTTTACATGAACAAGGAGGACTCAGGAGTACTTGTTGAGGTGGCTTTGCAGTACACAGATGGAATGGAGGAGGATGTTAGATGCTACACGAACAACATCATAAATCCAGAGGGTGGTACACATTTAGCAGGATTCAGAACCGCTCTTACAAGTGCATTTAATACATATGCTCAAAAG
>JAKPKF010000408.1 GCA_029553845.1 bacterium
GTAAACCAAAGTACATCAAAGGTGCCATTTCTCTAGTAAAGGCTAGGTTCATGCCACACATCGGATAAAAAGAATACCTAGGAATAAGTTTTGATTTAAGTTCGGCTTTAAAACGCTTTTCAGGATATTTGAGCATATCTATTCCATCAAAGTCGGGTACATTTGACCATAAACCATGAGAGACACCTATTGGAGACTTATCTCGTATCATGTAAGGAAAGCCTCTTGTCTCTAGGTCTGAATCAGGAAGTGAGGAAACCCAATCTAGGGTTACTTTGCTCTGTAAGTTTTCAATATGTCCTAAAATCCAATAGTTTTCATTTTCAGGGTAACAGTCATTATCTAAAGTGAGAATGTAATCACAATTATCAGCCCACGCCATGTAATATCCGAAAGAACGTATAGCTGATGTTTTAAAAGGGATAATCCAACTCTTCTTGTCTAAACAGTCTTTAATATCCCTGTGAGTTATTATGGTGAAGTTATTCAACCATTCTGGAACGCTAGTTTCTCTATTGTCCTTATCCTCGATGATATAGAGAAAAACATCTCTTTTACTAAACTCCTCACGCCATTCTTCCAAGAAGTCTAAAGTAGCTAAGTGATGAGGAATTACTATACCTATTTTCATAGGTTATCCTTGAACCATTTAATCGTTTTGTCAATGCCCTCGGCTACCGATACCATTGGTCGCCAATCGTTAATCCTAGAGGCTCTGGTGTTGTCTACAACGAACCTTTGAACGTCCCCTTGAAGTTTCTCTTTGTATTCGACTTTGTGATAATCCAATAAGTCTAGTAATTGATTGAGTGAAAACTCGTTTTTCTCCCCACCACCCCAATCCAGCTCTTGATTTTGATACTTGGTAAAGTTTTCAATCTCGTCTACCAGCATAGCGATACAATCATCAATGTAAAGTAGATCCCGTGATTGCGTTCCATCTCCATATAAATTAATCGTTTGTCCGGTGAGAGAAGCTTTGATAAACCAAGTTACCCAACCGCCATCATCTGAACCATCTTGAAGTGGGCCATAAACCGAAGAGGGGCGATTGATTACATAGGGTACTCCATAGACTTTTTGATACATTTTTAGATACATTTCCCCAACTAATTTAGAGGTTCCATAAGGGGGAATTATGCCATCCTCTCCCGGATAAACTTTCATGGTCGAGTTAAAGATAATCGGTATATTCCCATTATTTCGGGAAAATTCACAAACATTGAAAGTTCCAATAGCGTTATCAGTAAAATCGACACTAGGTTCTCGAAGCGATATTTGAGATGAACAATTAGCCCCCAAGTGAACAATAAAGTCGAATTTACCATCAGGAAATAGATTCTCAGAGGTCGAATTGCCTAATTTCTTATCCATAGGAACAACTTGATGACCTAGATTTAAGAGTTTCTGGTGTAAGTGTTGACCCATAAACCCCAAAGCCCCTGTTAGTAAGATTCTCATTTAGTGATAATATGTTTGGGATAATTTTTAACCTGGTCTTCCCAACCGTAAGTAATTGAGCCGTCAGCCCTGGTAATACCACAATGATAGACTTTGCCGCTTGGTAGCCACCCAACAAATATTCCCTGTTTTTTGGCACGGTTACAAAACTCGGTATCGTCAACTCCGGGGATTCTAGTCTCGATTAGAGGCCCACATTTGTTATAAATCTCTTTAGTAATAAGCCATGAATAGCCGGGTTGCTGTTCGACTAAGTTAATTCCTTCAAAAGCGTATTTTGTCGGCCACCAAGGGTGTCCCAAAGCTCCAAGAATAATAGGTGGTAGAGTGGGGTAAATTTTAAATAACTCTTCATACCACCCTTCCTCAAAAAACATATCAGCATCCGAAACATAGATATGTTCATGACTCGCAGCTTCAATACCTAGGTTTTTAGACAATCCGCAGGCGTGATGGTCAGCTTCGATCAATTTATCAATATCTTGAGTTTTAAGCCATTCTCTCGTTCCATCGGTTGAATCATCATCGACTACGATCAACTCATAGAGGTTTCTTGGAGTGTGTTTTTGTAAAGAAGTAATGGTTTGCTTGGCAAGTTCGAGACGATTGTGGGTAGGAATAACAATAGAAATCTTTTCAATCTCTTCCGCCTTGTGAGTAAAGAAGCCAAATGATTCAGCAACTAAAGAATTTAGCATATCTGCTAGGTCTTTTGAGGTGTTTTCTAAATTCCGATTCTCTTTTACCCATTGATAACCATTTTCACCTATCTTTTTGCGTAATTCAGGGTTATCCAGGAGTTTCTTGACCTGAGAATATAAATCATCCTTGTAAAGCAGTCCATTATCTCCGTTTATGTCAGCAGAATAAGGAAGCATATCTTTGGCAACTGTAGGAATACCCAAAGCGGCGGTTTCATAGTATTTAATAGAGGATTTCTTCTGATTAAATTCGTTATTTTCTAAAGGACAGATAGCCACATCAGCTCCCACGGTTGCCAGTCGGTATCCATGACCATCAGCATTAACCCAACCTTGATAATGACATCTTGACTGGTCAATGTTAGTAAACAGTCCGGTAAAGACTTGACCGTAAATATAAAGATTTAAAGTGGGGTAATCCTTCATCAAGCGT
>JAKPKF010000062.1 GCA_029553845.1 bacterium
GGTACTCTTGCTTGCAAGCTTCCTCCAGCATTATCCGCAAAACTTGCAATCGTTGGTTAACTGTTCCAGAAGCGATTCTGTTGTCGCTTGCCATATCAATAACCCAACGATCTATTTTCTTCGGAGAAATGTCACGAAGCCGATACTTACCCCAATAGGGTACAATGTGATTCTTGGTTATCGCTTCCCTGTTGTCCAAGAAGCCTTGACTCACTGTTCTAAGCCTAGCCCTACGCCCAACGGCGTACAGTCCATCAGTAGCCCAAAAGCCTGTAGCATAGTCGGAGAATAAGATATTGAGTCTTTCTTGTTCTTTGCGGATTTCTTCGTTGGCTTTGTCGTCAATGTATTTCTGAGTCCAAAGAGCAGCTGAAGCCTTCGATGATTGACCTGTAGATATTTTCAAGTCCGGTTCGGCTGGGTTGTCACTATGGATTTTCGCATAGTAAACAATCTTGTTCTTCTGGGTAGTCCGCTTGTAGAGTGAGAATTTTTCCTTCGGTCGTGCCATGTTGCACCTCCAAAAGACCCCTTGTTCCTTTTATAAAGGTCACAATAAAGGTCACACTTGTGAGATATACATAGACTCCGACCGTTCGGTGGTCTTGCCATTCCCTTGTAACACAAGAGTTTAGCTGATGGGCGCGATTGGGTTTGAACCAACGACTTCTACTGTGTGAAGGTGGGGATTCATATAAATTGGTATGTCAGAAATCAAACTATATACAGCTATAATTTACTCTAGAGTACTACATTAAAATGATTTAGTAAATACTCAAGTTTAAGAATTATCTCTGTGTTGCTCCAAGTTACTCTTTATAAAGGGGTATGTTGCATACCCTTTTGCATACCCCGTTACATCTAATAGTCAAGATAGCTATTTACATTATAAAATCGGTGAAATATATATTATAGAATTTTTCGATTGCGTATATGGAGTAGAAATAAAGGAATAATCTAGTTCAGGAGTCAACAAACCCTCAATCTGATTTCTCTGTTGATCTTGTCCATAGAAATATACTTTTCCATCCCCTCCGCTTAAAAGCTCTTCTATAAAAACTGAATTACTACCATTCACCATTGTTATTTCTCCCACTACATCTGTATCTAGATTGAGTGTTTGAATATTTGCATTATCGAGCCAAACTAAATAGTTGCCACACAAAGCAACATTCTCTTGAGTACTAACCGTAAATGACCTGAGTTCATATTGCATCTTACTTGTGTCGAGGAAATGGACACAGTATATTACACCAGAATTCCAATAGATTGAATCAAGAGTAGTCCGAACTAAAGGCTTCTT
>JAKPKF010000409.1 GCA_029553845.1 bacterium
ACTCAACACTTCAGCCAATTTATCTCTATGTCTTCCAACAGTGTTTCTATGTATTCCTAATTCCTCTGCTATCTCTACATTCTTTACACTCTTATCATAACTGTTTATTTTATCAATCACACTTTTACTTAATTTAGCCATTAGAAAAAAATAATGTTATAAAAAAAAATAGTGCCATAAAAACACTATTCTTTATCTACTCCTAAGTCATCTAAATACTTCATATTGATATGCTTTGTGATTTCTCTGATAATAAGCACAAGCAATGGTGCTATCTCCCAAGGCATATTAGTCAAGTATTGAACTAAAAATGTCAAAATTATTACAACAATACTCCAAGCAAGTTTTCTTACTGTTTTGTCTTGCCACATCTCATGTAAAGCTTTTCTCATCTTATATTTAGTTATTTATAAAACTATTTAAAATTAAGCACTAAAGCAATAACTGTTCAAATCACTGGTGTTATTAAAAGCCAAGTAATTTTATTGATAATAGAGTTTATTCTTTCTACATCTTTTTTTTCTGCATATTTTTCGTCTGCTTTCTCTATAAACAAACTAAGTTTATTTTCAATCCTATCCACCTTTTTATCTATATTCAAAATGTCTTTCTGCATCTGTTTAATTTTTTGTGATTGTAAAGCATCCTCCGTTTTAATAGAGTTAAGTTCTTTAAATATTTCTTTATGGTCTTTATCGCTTGTCATCTTTTTTATGTTAAAGTTCAGAAGAATGTAGCAGGGTTGGATTGGTTGTTGTTGGTATGTAAAACTAAGAAGAGGTGTAAGCAGTAAAGGTTCATCACGCTGGGATACTTTCTCCTACACTAGAGCTTCAGTTCCAGTAGTAGAAATCGATACTTGATCGATAAGCATTCTTGATTGTTACTCCAGATGCGGACTTAGTGATTTTTCATCATTCGTTGAAGGAGCTGAAGAAGTATTCCTCAGCACTAGTTATATTACTAGTATCAAAACTTCCAGCAGGAAGTGAGGTTAATGCTCCACCTCTGTTGAAACCCAAGAAGAAGAAATCCCCAGCACTAGTTGCACTATTCCCAAACCAATCACTAAGCTTTGGCATCTTTGAGATGTAGATGTTGTTTGCTGTAGTACCAGCTTTAGGAACGAGAGGTCTGTATATAGATGTAAATGTCCACCTACTCACTCCACTTCCAAGAGAGAGCGTAATCTCATAGGTTCCTGGACTAGTATAGGTATGTGTAGTATCTGCTGTGTGGTTAGTTGTTGCACCCCCATCTCATCGATTGATGCTGTGTGCGTTAGTAAAGTATTTATTTATTTTCACGGTTTGGTTAGCTTGAGTGATTACTGCAGTGATTACGATATCACTTCATAAATATTCATTTGGCCGAACCTTCTCGTTTCATTTCCAAATCTCAGTGATCTTCTTGTTCCCAACATATCACTCCGTGAATTTTTTGTTTCCAATAAAAATTGCCATTATTCTTCAGTTCAGAAATAAATCGTGTTTGAGTCTTTCGTTGAAGGAATGTTTGAAGCTGTCCCAGTCCAGAACTTAGTTTCCGCATTCGCTCTCGTTTCTTTTACTGAGTTCACATTGCTGATCGTATTATTAGCCCCATTGATGGTCTTGTTAGTCAAAGTTTCTGTTCAATCAGTATAACTTAGTTTACTATCTGCTATTGCTTTACTTGTTACAAACTTGCCGTCATCTGTTCAGGTATCAATATCACTTCAACTAGCTTTACTTAATGCTGTATCTCCTTTCTCTCATTTAAGATTACTATATTTAGCTTTCTTTAGTTTATTATCATCTTCACTATCAGAGAAAAGCACCATATCATCTGCTGCAATGGTTAGTTTTTCTACATAATCATCTGGGAATATTGCCATCTTTTATATTTTAATAATTAAATTGCTGGTCTTGCTGTATAGTTAGTTCAATTAACAGGTATTCAAGAGTTTGAATATACATATATATTGCCTAGTAAAGCATCTCTCTTGTCTAGGTCGTTAAAAGATTTCTGTAAATCTGTTATCTTTTGCTCTTGTGTGCATTTATGCTGTATCATTTTCTGGAAGTATTAGTGAATTAAAATTTATCTAAAAATAGTAGCTCGTTTTTTTTATCATTATAACCCAACATTTTGGACTCGTCAGGTATAAGTCATAGACTCTTTAATGTGTTCCGGGTCTTGGGGTTGCTCATAGCGTTTCTTAATTTAGCTGGACTAGGTCTACCATTAGCTAATATCTCTGCATATATATCTTTCCCTATCATAGCTGTAAACTCGTTAGCTGCGTTAGCCTCAAACATCTCCTCATCTGAGTATGGTGATCAATCTTTATGTTTTAGTCTTGTGGGCTCTGCTATCTCGTATGCTTCTTTTAGTAGCTTTTCTAATGTCTTTATTTCTTCTTCATTAAGCCTGTATGCTTCATAAGCATCTTGTTTAGTGCTTTCTATCTCCATAATCTCTGCCTCAAGCTCCATAGCTTTGTATTCCTTTTCAGGCTCATATTTTCTTATATATTTTACTTGCTCTTTTTTCGATTCTGTTTTAAGGTTGTTGATTTTCTCTAAATCTTTAGCCCTATATCTTCATACAAGAAAACCTTTGAGTGTCTTGATTTTCTCTCGGATAGTTTCGCCAATCACTTGGTATCTATAATTAAATTCAGTATTAAGTTTTGATGCCATAATATTAAATGTTAAGAATTAAAATTATGTTGTGGAGTATCAAGCTGCTGCTAAACGACGTCTAGCTGTTCCTACTCCTGTTGTATCTGTAGCTACTACTCAAGTATTACTTACTAGGTTAGTTATTGAAACATTAGAGTCTGTATATCAATACCCAAATATAGCTTTATCTCATCAATATCAAGCTGCTGCTAAATAACGTCTAGCTGTTCCTACTCCTGTTGTATCTGTAGCTACTACTCAAGTATTACTTACTAGGTTAGTTATAGAGACGAGACTATCAGCCTGTCAATACCCAAATATAGCTTTATCTCATCAATATCAAGCTGCTGCCAAATAATATCTAGCAGTTCCTACTCAAGTAGTATCTGAAGCAACTACTCAAGTATTACTTACTAGATTAGTTATAGCTGTACTAGGATTTCAATACCCAAATATAGCTTTATCTCATCAATATCAAGCTGCTGCTAAAGCATATCTAGCAGTTCCTACTCAAGTAGTATCTGAAGCAACTACTCAAGTATTACTAACTAGATTAGTCATAGAGACGCGACTATCAGTAAATCAATACCCAAATATAGCTTTATCTCATCA
>JAKPKF010000064.1 GCA_029553845.1 bacterium
TACTTTTGTAGGTCAGACATATACCTATGAACAGGTTTTAAATATACTTGCAACTAATGGTAAAAGATATTGGGAAGATGATCAGGTTCAGAACTTACCACTTCGGCCAACTCCTTATACTGGGGAATTTCTCATTATAAATCGTGGAGTTATCAACAATGAAGAATGGTTTTATTTTGATACCCTTAATTATGCTCTTACAACAGATTTCACTCCTGTAAATAATCTAGAGTTAAAAGTTGGAGATCAATTAAGATATAACGATTCTCTTTATAGAATTGCTAAAATAGAAGTAACTGAAAAAAGAGTTCAGCTTACTCCTCTTGTAGGATTAGGAAAGCCTTCCATTAATAATTATTTTAACATTTACTCCACTCCATTTGAAGAAAAATTGATTAATATCGCTATTGGATATGACGAATGTAATATTCTATTTTTTAAGGGAGTAAATGATGATTTTAATATTATAGCTGATAGCTGGGGTGAATGTGTTAATTTTTATACAAATGATTTGGTTCTTGATGGAACAACAACATCATTCTCGTCCTATTACTTCAGCTATGTTTCAGATTTCGGGAAACAATTAGAAGGGCAAGCTAAAGAAAGATTTGTTCCTGCTTATTATGGGCAAATTCCTACAATTCCTTCTATAACTACGGATATGTTTGCTGTAAAGCAAATCAATACCCAAATGAATGCAGCTCTTGATACCGAGTCCATAAAAAATACACAAACACAAATCGAAAGTACCAAGACTATCATAAACAGTCTCAAGACTACTATTGCACAACAGAAAGCTCAATTAGTAGAACTAACAGATCCTGCTGCAAGGGCAGACTTAAATTCAAAGATTACTGCAAATATAAACGATCTTTCCAAGAAAACTATTGAATACCAATCTTTGGTTAGATCTCTTGCGACTGTAGCTTATGAGAATTCTGCAGTAATGGCAAGCCCCAAATATAGAGTAAGAGGGTTCTTCCCAATACCCGATCCGGTTGGGGTTCCACCACAGCAGATTATTCAATTTGAATATGCTTATCGTTATCTTAAACTTGATAATACGGGTATTTCTCTTGATACCTATCAGTATTCAGATCCAAGTACAGGACAACTTATCAGAGGAACCTTTACCGATTGGAATACAGTTCAAACAAATATTCTTCAGAAAGTTTATGATGCCTCAACTGAAACTTATACTTGGAGAGAAGAAAGCATTGCCGATGGAGAAGTTAATAATATTAACCAAGTTGATATTCCCATTACAAAAGGAGAAAAGGTTCAACTAAAAATTAGATCTATTTCTGAAGCAGGATGGCCAAGTAACCCTCTTAAATCAGATTGGTCCGAACCTCTTATTATTGAATTCCCTTCTAATCTAGAAGGATCAGATCAGGTTGTAAATATTCTTAGTGATGCTGCAACTGAAGAAACTACAATTAAGTTAGATGAAACCCTTAATTCAGCAGGTGTTTATACTCACTTAAATGATAGTGTTCCCAATCCTAAC
>JAKPKF010000436.1 GCA_029553845.1 bacterium
AATTATGACGTACTCCAGCTTGTTCTTGAAGGAAAATCCCGTTTTACTCCTATATCTGTATCTCAATTTCTTTCAATGTCCTATGAGGAACAGGCAAAATATAGTTTAAAACTATTAAATGATAAGGTAATAGCTAACACAACGGTACTTCTTTTTCCAAAACTAAAAAAAGCTGAGTCAAAAACGGCCGTAATTGCCGCACAAAAAATACTCGCTAACCCTTCTCTCAATTTTAAAATCGTCGATGCACGGGATTGGCAGCCCATTAGAATAAATAGTTCTTCAAGAAATGTTCATATAAGTACTATACGGGAAGATGCACGAATGGCCTCCTACAGCGGCATACCCTGGCTCAGCTATTCAAGCACAGAAGAGAAAGAACATATCTTTGCTGAAATACAAAAAAAGCTTCTTACTAAATAAAACCGCATAAAAAAAACAGGCGTTAAGACCAGAAGTCTTAACGCCTGTTACCTTAATTACGGTGCATGCCTATTTCTTCTGTGCAGTTTCAATTGCACCAGAAGTATTTACCTTTACAGCATAACCCAAGATTGGGTTATTTGTTCCATTTGTATACTGCTTACCATCAGAAGTATTGGAATATGAAGTTCCTTTTGTAATATCAGAAGCATCTTTCAGTACACCTGCTGAAGTCTTCCAAAGGGCAACATTTGTTCTATCTACACAAACTGTAGAACTTGTCGGAATTACAGTAACTTCCCATTTACCTGTAAAGAATTCATTTTCATCAGAGCCATGCAACGTATAATTCATATCACCAGATGTCGGCGTAACTAAGTAAGCTAACTTAGGTCTCTGTGTCGAAGCATTATAGTAGCTTATATATGGAATAGCTTGATTTGTACCATTTATATTTTTAAGAACTACATCAATCGAAATATTTGTTCCAACAATAGCATAATTATCAACTACACAAGACTGAGTGTCTTCATCATAAGTTGAATTATAGTTCTTTAGGTATGCATATCGCAAATCAGCTCCAGACGTATCATAAGCAGCAATATGGACACCTTTGTTTCCGTCAACTTTTATGGCACAGTGTGTTCCACCATCAGTAAATATCGTTTTGGCTGCAGACCAATAGCCAGTTTCATGAGTATTACTTGCATCATTATCTGTTGCTGGATTAACTTTATAACTATACTTTAAGTCTGAACCATCATACCAAACAGCTACGACAGTATCTTCATTCACTGTGTTTCCAGGAATTACATCGATTGCAACATATTCGCCAGCTTTATTTACAGGGGTGTTGGTTGCTGGGTTTAAATCTCTATCAAGACCAGCTAAAACACTAAAGTTATCTTCGTCAGCATCTTTAGCCGTCTTTGTATAATCGGCAGTTGTATTACCATGAGGATCTACAAATTGACCAAAATTATTACGAGACGAAGGAGCTACAGAACCATAACGGAATCTAATTTGACCTTGAATATCATCATAATATGCAAGATAAACAGACGTATCTGATCCGTGAACAGCTGTTGCTAAACATGGAGAACGGAATCGATTTTCGTCCATAATACATGAAGATGTCATAGTTCCTTTTACATTAACATTTTTTACACCTATCCATTCAAGACGCAATTTATTGCTACTTGAATAGTTATCATTCATATTGTATCTATCACAATATCCCCATCTACTATTCATGTAAGTAAAGCGACCCATATAATCATTATTTCCATCAGGATAAGTATCAAGACCTATTGCTATAGCGTGGCTATAACCATTTGCATCTATTGCATAAGCAACATTGTTAAAGGCTGCATAATTACTTTGCCATCTTTCATAAGAATAGCCGTTATCTCTTCCAGCACCCATACTAAAGTTTGCAGCTCCATTAGTAAATGCAAAACCAAGCATATCGTTATATGGATTTATACGCATTACAGGTTCTTTTAGAGTTCCACTTATAGGAAGAGCTGCAGCACTATTTATGTCCCATATATCCAGAACAACATCATCAGTAAGCAGGAGGTTATTATCTCCGTTCGGCTTCTTGTTTGTCTCAACATCGTTATCATTATTGTTGTTGAGCAGAGGAATGCCGTTCACGGTCATTGCCAGCTCTCCGCTTGCCAGTTGCGCGACAGATGCAGCCGATATCGACACAACTCCGTTCACTATCGATATAGTTACATCGGCGGTGTTCGCTGCGTTTCTCACAACGGCAGAGGTTAAGTTATATCCCTCAATAGTGACGATCTCTGTTGCGTTGACAGGATATCTTCCCAGAGCGGTTCTGTTGTATACAGACGG
>JAKPKF010000440.1 GCA_029553845.1 bacterium
TCTGCTAAGACTTCATTATATGAGGTCTTAGTCTTTTCTATACAATACTTGTATACATAGACTCCATTGAAAATCTCAATTAGTGGGAGTTTCGTATAACGGGTTCGCACTCACGACACCACTGAACCGGACCCGCAGAGCCTGTCCCCTTGGCGGAGCTCCGCTCCCGGTGAAGGGGTGTGGTTGCTGCTTAAGTCAAACTATAGTGTTGCACATCTTCTGCAACCCAAGGCACGCATTCTCCTTGCCCCTACCCGCCGTGCCGCAACGTGAGTGTTTTGTTATGCGCCGTACCATGCCCAGCGGAGCCCTGCATGCATAATCAAATATACCTTTCGAAGTATTCTTTAACCGTTATTATCTCCGGCTTCTCAATCTCTACATCAAAAAAATCTTTGTCACCTGTGACAATTACATCTACATCTTCTACAATTGCTGAAACAAGTATTGGCAGATCTGCTACGTCCCTTATATCAGGGTACTTATCTATTTCGATATCTTGAGGTGTATAAACAAGTTCAAATGAAAACTTTGATAGGAACTTTTCTAGATACAATAGCTTGTCCTTAAACTTTTTGTTGAAAACTCTGTGCAATTCATCAATTATGTGAGAACAAAGTACAATGCTATGTTTAGAAGTAACTTCTTCAACAAATCTTGAAGGCAAAGAATTTGGAAATAGAATTGCGGATATGATAATATTAGTATCAATCATTATCCTCATGCTTTTCCTCCCACATCTCTTTTCTAACTTCTTTAATTAACTTGTTAACATCCTCTTCAGATGAAATACCCTGTTTCTCTGCTTCTCCTTGCATAGCTTGCTGTATTTCTTTAAATGCAATGTACGATGCATTTGCAATAACTACTTTCCCATCTTCCTCAACGAATAAAACCTTGTCACCTTCTTTAAGGTTCAATTTTTTACGCACTTCTTTCGGAATTGTTATCTGTCCTTTTGATGAAATTCTTGCCAGTTCCATATATAAATCCTCCTTAAAATTTATTCTTTACTTTCTTTACCTTCTTTACTTTCCTTACTGTTATTATATCACAAATAAAGGATTTATATCCTAAAATAATTCTATGTTTTCTACTTGCTGAATTTTAGCATGGTATGGCGTATAACGGTTCCGCACTCACGACATCCCTGAACCGGACCCACAGAGCTCTTCCCCCTGGCGGAGCTTCGCTCCCGGTGAAGGGGTGTGGTCGCTACCTAAGAAAATCTACAGTGTACCAGTCCTCCGCGACCCAAGATACGGTCTGCCCTCAGCGATCTTGCCTTCCCGTATTGCCGCGTGAGTGCATTGTTCGTATACTAGGTTCATAACCAGCTTATTTGGGTATGAACTTTTTTCATTATCTTGTATGCTTAAATTAAATAATCTGGGTGAAAAACGTGGGCATTGTTGGGACCTTGATCCCGTCACTTAAACTGTTTTAGC
>JAKPKF010000073.1 GCA_029553845.1 bacterium
GAGAACACTTGACATGCAACAAGGTCATAACTTTCTAAAGAGATTGGGTAGTTTCAGACGCAGAGCTTTTAAATTAACTCATAATTCTAATACTCCTATGAGATTAGATTATATGGAAATAGAAACTGATGAGGGTGATTACTAATGGCTTTAATTCCACCACCACCAATTAAAGAGGGTAACTTCCCTTTTGTGTGGCAACAATGGTTTAGACAAATTAGAGATAATATTCAAAGTGGTGTTGGGTCTATCCCTTGGTCTAGTGTTAGTAAATCTGGTAGTAATTTAAATGAATTAACAACTAGACAACATGACCAACTACAAAGTATCTCAGGAGGTGGGACATACCATCTTTCTAGTACAGAGTATGGTAATTTATTATCAACAGTACAACGTGACAATGTAGTTTTGTCACAAGCTTCTTATACAGTTGCAACACTACCAGCAGGGTCTTTAGGAAAAAGAACATTTGTTACAGATGCTACAGTAACAACATTTGCCACCATAGTGGCTGGTACAGGGGCTAATACAGTTCCTGTGTACCATGATGGTACAAATTGGATGATAGGATAAATTATGTTTGATTGGCTTGGTGATTTTGGTGATTGGTTAGGAGATAGCTGGGACTCAGTATCTAATAATTTCTCTAATTTTGGAGATTCTCTAAGTAATATGTTTGGGGGTGGTTATAAAATGCCAGCTGCTGATTATGCTAATGGTGGTTTAGATGCTGTAGCAGGTTCTTCTATTCTTCCTGGAGAGTGGGACTGGATGAAAGGTGGTAGTTTGGGTGGTTTGTCTATTCCAGGACTTCCTAGTATGATTGGTGGCTTAGCTCAATATATGCAAGGTAACAGTAACTCTAATAAAACAGCGGATGCTACTAATCGTGCTGTAGCTGCTGCTGACCCTTTTGCTGGTCAACGTCCACAATACCAAGAGATGCTACGTCAACTCTACACTAATCCAGATTATCTAAAATCAATTCCTGGATTTGGTGCTGGTATGAATGCTGGTACAGAAGCTATCCGTCGTAATGCGGCTAAGAGTGGTAGACTAGATTCAGGCAATGTTAATTATGACCTTCTTGACTATGGTAATAAGTATGCTATGGACCAATTTAACACACAAGCTAAGCAACTTGGGGCTTTAAGTGGCGCTGACATTAATGGCGGTTCTGCTGCTGCTTCCGCTATCCAACAAGGTAACTTGGATGCTCAGAAACAATCTGCTTATGGTTTACAAGCTTTGTTTAATCCTTGGAAAATAGCAGATGCTAAAGACTCATTAAATAATGCAATTAACAACTATGGGAATGGTCTATAATGGCTACAAATAACTATGTTTCAAATTCTGGTGGTGGATTTCAAGGTCCTGCTAGTGATTATTGGATGTATGGTTTGGGTGATATGTCTCCTGCAAGAGACCAAGCTTCACATGAACTAGACCAAACTCGTCAAGGATTCTTACAGAATTTAGAAGCTCAAAAAGCTAAACAAATGCAAGAAGAGTGGATGGCTGCTAAAGGTCAACGAGATATGGCTGGACAAGCTGAGATGTCTGGAAACACTCTTAAAGATTTAACTAATCAACAAGGTATTGCCGAAGCTCCACTACGTGCTCAAAAAAGTCTACAAGAGATTCATTCGTCTATGGACGATGCAAAACGTGACAAGATGAAGAAAGAACTTGCTTTCTTAGGTGAACATGGTGAAGAACTTACAGACCGTTTAGGTAGTACACAAGACCCTGCTGAAAAGAACAAGATTTGGAAAAGCTTTATGGAGACTTATGGAGGTGACACCACAGGTATGGAACAATGGTCTCCTCAGAATGAACAAAAGATTAAACTTGTTCGTCAACACTTCATAGATAATCCAGAATTTCAACGTTTAATTGCTAGTAAAAGTTATGACCACGCTGCTAAGTCTGATGAGATTGACCAACAAGGTGAGTGGGGTGTTAAAGAAGCGCAAGTTCGTTCTGATGCTGCTGCTAGAACATCTGCTAATAAAGTAGTGTCTAAAATTCCTGGTGTTCTAAATGGTAAGAACGTTGAACAAATTACCTATGAAGATGGTCGGGTAGAGACTATAGAAGCTCCAGAAGGTTTAAAATCTCCCACACAAGTTAATACAGACAGTGATGCTAACGGTGCTAAAGAAGTTATGAACTCTATTGAAGAAGGTTTAAAAGCTGCTGGTCTTAAAGGTAAAACTCTAGAGATGGCTCTTAAAACTAATAAAGGTTATCAAGCAGCTTTACAAAAATCTGGTGGAGGTAGTGGCATTGGAGTTCCTAATAAGAATAAAGCCCCTGACTTAAAAGCACAAGTTGAAAAATCTGGTGTCTCTTATGAACCATCTAAATATGATTATCGTATAACTCCAGATGGTAAAGTTCAACGTAAACCTAAATAAAGGCTTCAAATGGCTGAATGGGAAACAATTAATCCTGTAGATGATGGTTGGGAAACTGTAGGAACGCAAAAAGATGAT
>JAKPKF010000469.1 GCA_029553845.1 bacterium
CTAGGAGGACCAGATGGAGATGATTACAAGAAATACTACCCTACACAGATAATGATTCATGCAAGAGATATCATTTTTTGGTGGTCAGCACGAATGATAATGATGGGATTGTACAGAACTAACCAAGTACCATTTCCTACTGTCTTTTTAACTGGCATGATACTTGCAGCAGATGGAAGTAAGATGTCAAAATCTAAGGGTAATGGTATAGAGCCAAGTGAAGTTTTTGAAAAATATGGGGCAGATTCTCTTCGACTTTGGTATTACTCGGATGCTCTTCCAGGTTCAAATGCACCAATTAGAGAAGAGAAGATTAAAGGGAACAGAAACTTTGTTAACAAGATATGGAATGCCAGTAGATTCATATTAATGAATATTGATGAAAGTGAGATAGAGGGTATTAAGAATCATGAGCCATTGGATACAGAAAGAATTAGCAGAACAAGAGAGCACATTCTTAGTGTTTCCAGATATATTGAGAAGTACCAGTTTAATCTTGGAGCAGAAGCGATAAGGGAATTCTTCTGGCATCAGTTATGTGATGTATGGATTGAGGAAATTAAAGAAGAGATTAAAGATCAGCCGATTGGTAGTGATATTAGAATTGAGAAGCTTTCCGAATTACTTTGGATATTGAAAAACAATCTTAAGATTATGCATCCTTTCGTCCCGTTTGTTACTGAAGCTGTATGGCAAGAGTTAGTAAAGATTGGTCTAGCAGAGGATTTGTTAATGGGAGAAGAAATAAAATAACAGGGAAAACTGGTGTGATGAAAACCATAATGGTTCTCCCTGTTATTTGAGTTCGGATCACCTCCTTTCAGTACTTAGACTTCCAGGATTATTCACATCCGACTCCTTTCTTTAGTGGAATCTTTTTCCGTTCGTTCTCCCACAAGGTTTCTGTTTCTTCCTTTCCGACACTTTTTTCTTTTTTTTTGTCACATATTCCTCCGATGTATGGATTGGGAAACAGTCCCATTAACAATTGTAAAGAAAAATCCTCGTTATGTCCATGATGTCTAGAGAAGAGAAATGAAATGTAATATAATCAAAAGTATTATGAACAAACAAAAAATATATATTACAACTACACTTCCCTATGTTAATGCAGAACCGCACATTGGTCATGCCTTAGAATTTGTACAAGCAGATGCACTCTCAAGATATTTTAAAAACAAATTAGGAAAAGAAAATGTTTTTTTTAATGTAGGTACAGATGAACATGGACAGAAAATATTTAACAAAGCAAAAGAGGAAGGATTATCTCTTAACGATTTTGTAGACAAATATGCACAAAGATTTAAAGACTTTTGTAAACTATTCTTTGTTGAATATGATAACTTCTACAGAACCTCTACTCCAGAACACCACGAAGCTGCAAAAACCTTTTGGAAAAAATGTGAAGAGAAAGGAGATATATACAAGAAGAGATACTCTGGAAGATATTGTGTCGGATGTGAAAGATACATAACAGAAAAAGAATTGGTGGATGGCAAATGCCCAGATCACAAGACAATTCCGGAATTAAAAGAAGAAGAAAATTACTTTTTTAAACTTTCTACATACAGAGAACCTCTTTTGAAATGGTTAGATGAAAACAAAGATTTCCTTAAACCAGAGTCTAAAATTCCTGAATTGAGAAAAATAATTGCAGAGATAGAAGATATTAGTATTTCAAGACTTAAAGAGAATCTTCCATGGGGAATTGAAGTTCCAGATGATCCAGAACAAGTTCTCTATGTCTGGTTCGATGCTCTCACTAATTATGTAAATGCAGTTGGTTTTGGAACGGATGAAAAAAAATTGAATGAATGGTGGCCTGCAATACAGCTATGTGGTCCTGACAATTTGAGATTTCAGGGTGCTATATGGCAAGGAATGCTTGCTTCTGTTGGACTCCCCCACTCTTCTAAGTTGCTTGTACATGGAATGGTTTTAGGTCCAGATGGAACAAAGATGTCTAAAACCATTGGAAATATTATCTCTCCTTTTGACCAAGAGGAAAAATTTGGAGCTGAAATTGTAAGGTTCTATCTACTTACGGGCATAACGACATATGGAGATTGTGCATACAAAGAGGATGACCTTATTAATATGTATAACTCAAGATTAGCAAATAATTTCGGTAATCTTTTAAACAGAACAATCCATCTTGCAAACAAAACCGCAGTTAATATCAACAATGAGCAATTAGTAGAGGAAGATTTCAAAAAGACTGTAGATACATATGTGGAAGAAGTCCGAAGATTGTATGAGGATTTTGAAATATCTCTTGCTGGAGAAAAAATAGATGAGTTAGCAGATTTTGGGAATAAATATATTACAAAAGAAGAACCTTGGACTAAGGAAAAAGAACAAACAGAAAAAATTCTTAACAACCTTAGCTATCTTTTAGAGAAAGTTATACATCTTTACAACCCAATAATTCCACAAAGTGCTTCCAGTGCAATACAGCATCTTATTGCTAGAGAAACAGTAATACTTTTCCCTAAAATAGAGAGCAGATAATACATTTATATGTGATTATTATGCTATACTAATTTAGAAAAGATTTTAAAACTGCCAAATGTTTAAATCAGAAAAACAACCAAAATCTATTGATTTCCTTGAACCCGTATATTCTCCTACTGACATATGGTCAAATGCATATATATGGTTAACAGAAGTTGGAAAATATCTCTTAATTGCCGTTGAGGTTGTTGTTTTGGGAGTATTCTTCTCTAGATTTATCTTAGATAAGAGAAACAATGATTTAACCGAGGAGGTAAATAGTAAGGTTACTCTACTCTCTAATGACACATGGAAGAGCAACGCAGTGCTTTTTGACAACTACCAATCTCTGCTTGTGGATGTTAAGAAGATTCGTGAAGAACAGGAGATTAACTCCACCACTATAAGTGAATTAATAAACGGAGTACCTTCTTCTTTGAAGGTTAAGAACTTTTCTTTCTCTCGAGGGAAAGTTGCTTTTCTTTTTACAGCCAATAATATTGATGCCATAAAGAACTACGAAGCTGCACTCAAAAACAATACGGATTACCATGATGTTAGGTTTTCAATAACCAAAGATTCAAACGAAATAAATGTCCGAGTAACTTTCTCTTTGTTTGAGGAAAAAGAATAATGGAAGAAAAGAATATAAATACAACAGAATATATAAAGATAATTAAAGAATCTCCTGAGAAGAAGAAGTCATATATCTTTGTCGCAGTAACTGTAGCTGTAGCAATTGTCCTTGTAATATTTGCTATCCGACCAACGATTCTAACAATTACTAGAATTAACAAAGAGATTAAAGATAAGCAACGGATAGATGAAGCGTTAACGAAAAAGATTGAGACTTTAACAGAGCTGGATAAACAGTATACACAGGTTAAAGATAGTTTCTCTGGTTTAGCCCTTATATATCCTGCAGATGCGAACTTCAGTTTGTTATTAGCAAATATTGAATCCGTAGTTTCAAGAAATGGTTACTCTCTTGGTAGTGTGGGCTTTGACAAATACGACAAGAATGATAATTATAAAATAAATGCAAAATATCTCGTACCTTGGTCTTTGAGAGTCACAGTAAAGGGAAGGGTTGGGAATATAGTAAACCTTCTAAAAGATTTTGAGAGTATGCCAATGTATCCAGTTGTTGAGTCACTCTCCTATTCTAGCCAAGTAGATAAAGATGGTTTAACCACTTTTGGTATCAATATGAGGATATATCATATAGAAAATAGTAATTTTTACGAATAAAAATATGGAAATGTTAAAAAAAGCAATAATTGCTCTAATCCTACTAGGGGTAGTTGTTCTTGCCTGGGTTGGTGGTTCTATTTACTACCAAAATACCAATATAGAGGTTAGTCCAAACGCACAGGAATATACAAAAACTTTGAGAGATTCTTTTGATTTAGAGGAATTAGAAAAGATAACCGAAAGGACAGAGAATTCTTTTCCAGTATCTCCTTCCGAATTTACTGTTTTAATACAAGGGAATTAATCGATGTAGTCGTCTAACTTCTGTTGTGCAGATTTCTCTTTTAATTTCTTTAATGCTTTTGCCTCTATTTGTCTAATCCTTTCTCTTGTTACTCCGAATTCTTTTCCTACTTCTTCTAATGTTCGTGATACTCCATCATCAAGGCCAAATCTGAGTGAAAGGACTCTTCTCTCTCTATCTTGGAGTGTATCTAATATATCTTTAAGTTGGTTTTTTAGATATTCAGCTGTAGCAAAATCTTCTGGAGACTGAGACCAATCATCAGGGATAATATCTTGAAGCTTACTATCCTTTTCTTCCCCAATTGGTGTAGAGAGAGGTGCAGGGTTTTGTTTAATTTTTCTAATTTCTGCGACCTTACTAAGTTCAATATCCATTTCTTTTGCAATTTCTTCATCTAATGGAGGTCTTCCAAGTTTTGTGGTTAAGACATTGTTCACTTTGTTGAATTTGTTGATTGTTTCAATCATGTGTACTGGTACACGAATTGTTCTTGCCTGATCTGCAATTGCTCTGGTTATGGCCTGTCTAATCCACCAAGTAGCATATGTCGAGAATTTGAAACCTTTTTTGTAGTCAAACTTCTCTACAGCTCTCATTAAACCGATATTTCCCTCCTGTATTAAGTCAAGCAACTCTAATCCACTCTTACTGTATTTCTTTGCAATACTAACCACAAGTCTTAAGTTTGCAGTAATGAGCAATTGACCTGCTTCTTTGTCTCCGTTTTCAATTCTTTTTGCAAGAATCACCTCCTCTTCACCGGTTAAGAGAGGGATTCTTCCAATTTCGTAGAGATATGACCTGATTGCATCTGTAGAAAGGCTGGACTGGATAGTCTTAAGTATTCGAATCTTCTTTTCGAGGGTCAATTCCTCTTTTACAACCTCTTCCAAAGTATCTTCCGGCTCAAGAACCTCTATCTCATTCTCCTGAAGGGATTTGAAAATATCGTCTAGCAATTCAACATCTTCCTCGATAGTAGGAAAGATATCTAATAGATCTTCTTGGGTAAGAAATCCTTGGTCTTTACCCTTGTCTACCAAGTTTTTGATTGCTTTACTTTTATCAGTCATATTTTAATTATGGTATAATTTATATATGGACAGCAAAAAAGACGATTTAAATGACAAAAAACAGTTTTTTATAGATACAATTGCAAGATTTTGCGATAAGTGTGGGTCTCCATTTGTAATAGAAGATGTTAATATACTCCAGAGAACCGGAATATCCAGCATTATACACTTTTCGTGCCATAATTGTAAATCGAAACATATTGCTACATTCATTTCTCCAATTGGAATGAGTCATAGAGTTCCTGTAAATACAGATTTGTCTGTAAAAGAAATTAGCAAATTTGCCCAACAGAGCGAGACTTCTACTCAAGAGATTCTGGATATATATATGTACCTAAAGAAAAATTCGAAAGTTTTAATCTAGTTTGTTTCTCTCCATACGATATCAAAACTTGTATCTTTGTTTAATTCGAATCTGCTAGATAGTTGATTCTGAATAGCATTTAAATTGCCTGCATTCTCTATATTCCACGAAGATGGATAGATGATATCTAATTTGTATGCATGAGATTTCTCTCCTGGTTGTTTAAAAAGATCAATCGCTAGGAATATATTGTCACCATTTTTAACAATTGGAAAAGAGGCATTCTCTGGAGTCCTCTTTAATTGGTATGTAATTTCCAAGGTATTAACATCTTTAATATTTGTATTAAACCATCCCCCTAATACTTTAAATCCACTCTCTTTGTATGTTGTGTATTTATTGTCGTCCATTCCCTTAACTGAAATGATTGTAGCATATGAAGGGACATACACTCTTTGGTAATTAATATAGTTGCCTTGTGGATATACAAGATTTTCAGAAGTATTTTCTGTAGCAATTGTATATTTGAAAACTATGGTATCCTCTTCTTTAATATCTACCTGTAAGTTGTAATTCTTTTCTAGATAAAGATTTGCCTTGTTTGCACCCCAGTTCCAATCAATTGCAATTGGAGCTTCGTTGTATTTTGAATCCAGTGAATCGGCCCAAGCTCTAGAGTTAAAGAAATTGAAGGCATCTCTGTTCTTAAATGATGCTTGCAAATGTTTTTCATCAAGAGATTCTCCAAAAACATCGGAAAGAGATATTAAATCTGAGATATTTTTTGAAAGAAGTTTTTGTATTATTTCATTTGCTAGATTTGCAAGAAAAGTGGTCTTTTGAGTTGTTCCTGGTGTGAAATTCTCATGTAATTTGAATATCTTGTCATAAAGATTGTCGCTTGTTACAAGTTCTGTTTCTCCTGGTACTTCTATTCCACCCCATTTATTTAGTAATTTTTGTATAAATGTTATATCTATGGTTATGATTCCATCAAGATCGTCTCCTTTGCCAAGTGCTCTAATGAATGGCTCTGCATTTAAGTAAGTTTCTGTCAAATCTGGATACCAGTTAACAAGAGAGAAGTTCCAAGTTGTCAATCCAAGTGCTTGATTCATGGATTTAGGTGCGTTGAATGTCTTACCTTGCACTTTCAATGTCCCGTCGGCATTGTAAATGTCATCGACAAAAAGTTCCCTTACCTGTCCACCTTCTATTCCTACTACACCGTAGCTAGTTAACCATCCTCCAGTGCTTCGAATCTCAGATTCGTTTTGCAGAAGAATGAGATATCTTTGTCGACCATCCACTCCTAGTAAATCAGGAAGGAATGTAATTATTTCTTTGTAATCAGATGTTGTCGAATCTAATTTCTCTACCAAATCTTTCAATTCTAGAATTTTGTCTTGTAGAAATTTGGGAAAGACAGAGGTATTAACACTGTTCACGATGTCATTTGAAAGAGAGATTTTGTAAGTAGCATCATCTATCTTGTACTGGTTTTCTTTCATTGCTATTAGATATTCTCTGTACTCTCTCGAAGTAGAGGGCAGTGAACCTTGGATATCTACTGCAGGTTGAAAATCTTTAATGTAGGATGCTAATGGCTCGATGGAATCTAAAAGACCGGATGCTCCATCTACTGCGTACTGTGCACCAACTATTAATTCGACGGAATTGTTGTAAAGGTCTGTTCCTCCAGTTATTTGGAACACCCATTTTAAGTTACTCAATGTCCCTGACACTCTGTCAATATTTTTATCCAGAACAGTGATTTCTTTTTTTGCTTTGGAAGTTTCTAAATCAAGGAGAGAGTTGCTAAGAGTTTTGGCTGATGAAGAAATAATCGTTAGTCCAATTAGCGTACCGATAACAGGATAGACAAAAAAGTAAGTAAAGAGGACTGTTAGAATAGATATCCCAACATATTTAGATATTTGTGAACTGTCAAAATCTTTTTTTGCGAATATGTTTTTTATTGGTGTGAAAAGCTTCGATACAAAGTTTCCAAGAGAAGTTTTGTATATTTTTACATTGGATTTTTCTTTTTTCTCTAATCTTTGCTTACCCTCTACATCCCATTTCTTGTTTATACTGTCATAGTAGGTTTGAATTTGTTCAATTAGAGAGTCTTCTAGAGTTACCTGTTGTATCCATCCATATTTTGTAGCATGTGGAGCTGGTACATAGAGGTCTTGTATCACAAATTCAGTATTTTCACTTTCCGTGAACTTAATGGATTGTGCTTCTGTGTTCAATTCTAGTAATTTGTAAGCGATGGAGAGGGTTGTGTAATTATTTTTGTTTGCTAAGGTAATTACCTCTCCTTTTGTTTTGTCAGAAAAGGTTAGTTTAAGAATTCCATATGTAGCATCGTTTTCATTTATTACATTGTGTAAATCTAGACCTTCTCCTTTTATTGTAATCTGTGGTTTTTCTGTAGCATCTTTGAGTAGATTATGTAGGGTGTCGTTGTCTACACGGTTAATTCCTTTGCCAAGAAGGTTTCCAATTCGCAGTATCCTAATATTCAGATTTGTTTTGTCTTTAAACTCAGCTGCTAAGGTCTCACAGTATTTCTGTAACTCAATGTTGGAGTATGGAGAGGGAGATGCTACTTTTGAATTGTTCACCCTGTTAGAAAGTTCTCTGTTGAGGGCAAGGGAAGTTATTAAGGAGAATTTAGCATTGTTTTTTCTTGCATTTCTTAGTGTTAAATCTAGGTATCCTGTTTCTCGAAGAAATTCTTTACTGTCAAAATCTTTTTGTGAGAGTTGCTCATTAAGAAGATAGAAGAGGTAGTCAAAACGTTTTAAATTTTTGAAAAGAGCTTCCATGCCTTTGAATTCGAAGAAATCGACACTTTTTGATTTTTTTAATTCTGTAATATATTCTCGTGTTTGGGCATTAAACTTATCAATAATAATGACATGACATCCTTGTTCTATGAGGGTTTTGGTTATTAAATAACCCAGTCTTGAACCTCCATGTACAATGACTGTCACTGGTGTTTGACTCTTGATTTTTGTTAGGGCAGAATTACTCATTTGTATCTTCTACATTATCAAAATTAACGGGGATAGGAAAATTAAAAACTTTTAGATTTAGTAAATAGCCTTTTCTAATTATAACTGGAACTTCAACATCCATATAACCCAGTGCTATAACCTTTATTTGATATTGGTTTTCTTTTAATTTAACCTCTGTAATTGGTAAATCATTTAAATATTCACCATCGATATAAAGTTTTGCTTTTTGAGCATTGCTTGTAACCGTAAGAAAGCCCTCTGAAGCAGAGATCTTTGGTTCTGGTGAGTAATACATTATACTTCCATGAAGAATATTTTCTGGACCAATCTCCAAATCTATTCTAGATGATGTGTTTTTGTAAAGTGGAATTTTAAAGGTTTGTTTTTTGTAAAAAGTTTCCCCAGAAGCTATCTTCTCGAGTTCAATTGTGTACTCTCCCTCTCTAAGATTCTCTATTTCCTGTGGAGTTTCTCCATACTCTTTTCCATCTATCCATATTTTAGCTTTACCATTTTGCAAAACTATCTCTAGGGTAGTGTTGTTGTAAAAGCGTTTAATGACTGGAAGAGAGCCAATTATTCTGTTAATTGGAATGAAGTAGAAAAGGATAGAAAGCAAGAGTATGCTTCCTACTATTATGATGGCAGTTTTATGGTTTCTCATCAGTTAAATTATATGGAAGAGTACCCTGTTTGTCCACTAAAGATTAATATGAATACTTGGATTCAGGAGATTTCTCATCTTCATTTCCAATTCTTTTTCTTGATGCCTTGATATTTATGAATACTACAAAAGCAATTCCAAGCGAAACACCTAGTATTAAAGCAAAATATCGGATAGCACCAGTGGTTAAAATTGCAAAGGAACCAAGAAGAAGAGTAGCAGACATTTCAAGAAGGACAACCTGCCTTCTTGAGAGATTAAGTTTTAATAATTGATGATGAAGATGGTTTGTATCGTTAATTCTAAGCAATGTTAAGAGATTTTTTGGTTTTACTACAAAAATTCTTTTTACAATGACATATATGAAATCTATTAAAGGGAGAGTAAGTAACATGAGTGTTGTTGACATCTTACTGTCGGCGATAATTGCAAGGATGCAGATCAAAAAACCATAGACAGTTTTCCCTGAGGAGCCACTCATAATCTTTTGTGGTGGAAACGCGAACATTACAAGGACAAGCAGTATTCCAACTGCAAGAATACTTAATGTTGAGGAGAAAATGGCATTTTTTCTTAATGCAATTACAAATATTAGTGCAAATATTATTAATGAATTAGCTTCCACTATCCCTGGAGAACCGGCTGTCCATTTAACTGCATTAATACACATCAGAATCCACACAAAAAGAATTAAATCTCCTGGGAAAACAAAGGATTGTTGTAAATGAAAGATTGAAAAGTCCCAGGAAATACTTTGGAGTTCAATATTAAAAAAAGAGATGTTTGTAAGATTAATAATGGAGAAAGAAATTACTAAAGCTGCAAGAATTTGGTAGAGGAATTGAACTTTGGCAGGTAAATTTAGAATATCATCAAGAAAAGAGCCAACTATTAAAATACCAAGAGCTATTAATATTGGTATCGTAAAACTATCAAGTTTAAAAAATATTAATATAGCGGCAAAGATAGATAGGGAAAGGACCAATCCACCCAGAGAGGGTGTAATCCCTTCGTGCATAGCTTTTTGTGGATTATCAAAATCCTTTTCATTTCTTTTCGAAAAAGGCTTGTATGTAATGTCATATTTTTGAGCAAAATGTCCTATTAGTGGTGTTAATATAAGAGAAATTACAATACCAATAAGTAGAATAGGCCAGAAATCAAAGTATTTCGAATATGAGTCACTAGTAATTAAATCTGAAAAATGTGTAAGGAGCTTTTGTAGTATGATGTTTGAAGAGGAAAAATCCATTAGAATGCATTAATTAATTGAATTAGAGATATTGTCATAGATACACAACAAAGTAATGCAGACAGGAGGAGCAATTTGGTTAAAAACTTCTCTCTGTTGTAGACCCTAATAGTCAGGAAGGTCGCTGCAGCAAGGGAAACTAGAGATATTGCTGGATATATTACAAGATATATTTTTGAAGTTAATTTCGCAGATGCAGCGATATTGTATCTAAGAATTGGAAGCAAAGATGGAAGGCTGTTTAGA
Source organism: bacterium (assembly GCA_029553845.1). The sequence continues at coordinate 10,563 of JAKPKF010000469.1, forward strand.
TTTACTACTATTATATATACCTGGTAAGCAACCATTAGAAGTGAAATTACCAAAACAAACCAGAAGAATATATCTTTTAGGAACTTTCTAACCTCCAGTTGTGTTAAAAGAGAGTCTGTTTTTCCTTTTATTTTAAAGAATTTGTTTTTAAAAGGTTCCTTTATCTTTAGTCCTAGTTGAGTGTTTTGATCCTCCCTTTTTCGTGTAGAAGAAATTTTCTTCTTTTTCATATTATTGATTATACCAGAACAGAGCTCTTGTCGTTAAAGAGTTGTAGATATTCTTCTAAAGAAAGGTGCTGAGGTCGTTTTTGTAATAATTTGTCAAAATCACTACTAAATTTGTATCCTCTTAGGTTGTTTCGGAGGGTTTTTCTTGGGTGTGTAAAGCATTGTTCGAGGAAAGAATTAAAAGAGGAGATATCTACAGGGAAAGTTTTTTGGGTAGGAGAGAACATTATAAGGGAACTGTTTACTTTTGGGGATGGTTTAAAGGAGGATGGTCCAATATCAAGGATTTTCTTACAATTTGCATATATTTGGGTTCTGAGTGAAAGAAGATTAGAATATGGAGCTTTTGCGATATATTTTTCTGCAACTTCTTTTTGGACTATGAAATAACAGTTGTTAGTAAAGTATTTTGAAGATATTATTTTTGAAATAATTTGCTTACTAACATTGTAAGGAAGAGATCCAAAGAATATAACTTGCTTATCACTTAACTCTTTAAAATCCCAATCTAGGAAATCTACATTTAAAACATTTATTCCTTGTGCAACTAACTTTTCAGCCAAAACATTATCTTTCTCTATTGCTAAAAGATTCTTGCCCATTTCTTTTAGTTTTATTGTGAAAAAGCCAATTCCAGGGCCTATCTCTACAATATATGGACATGACTCATTGGAAATATATGAAAGGATTTGGTTTCCTAAATTTACGTTTATGAAGAAATTTTGTCCTAAGGACTTTTTGAATTCCATTTATTTAATTCTAAAATCCCAAATATCGTTCTCTTTAACAAAGGTTAAGGAACACTTTTTGCATTTTGCCTCACTGTTTGTAATAGAAAGGACTCCTTTACATTTTGGACAAGCTAAAATATCTTCAAGTTCAGATGTATGGACTACATTTTCTTTTATTTCTTTTTTAATAATACTCTCAAATACAACACTCGGAGGAATATTGCTCCAAGAGAGTAGAGGTTGAAGAATCCTTTCTGTTAGAATCATTAACTCCTCCCCGAAGACTTTTTTTAGTAAAGCAGAGCGAATATATGAACAGCCGTGCTTTTTAATTACTGTAAAACCATTTTTTTCTAATAAATCTTTAACATACCTTGGATGGTAGTTAAAAAATATAGCCTCTTCTCCGGATTTTGTTCCTTCGAAATTACCTTTTGTTGGTTGTTGGTATGGTTCTTTTGAAAAAAACTTAAAATTCAATCTAACAAGTGCTTTTAATGTGGAAATGAGATGAATTTTGTTTGCGAACTCCTGTATGTAAAAGGAATTCCTATTCATCACACGGTGTAACTCTTCAAAATATGCTGAGGGTTTCTCAATGTGGTGTAGGACTCTTACCATTAGTGCTCCATCAAATGTATTATCCTTGAAGGGTAATTTGTATGCATTTGCAGCTATTAATTGGATATTGGGGTATTTTGTTTTTAAAATATCTTTGTTTTTGACCAATGTTTGAAGTGAATAGTCAAGGATTATTGGATTTGTGTATTTTTTGTAATATGTAGAACTTAATCTACCGTAAGAACCTCCGATGTCAAGAAACCAATTACCATTCTTGTTAGAAAAAATCTTTGTTAGAAGTATTTTTTCTGCTTCATTTTCATATCTTCTGTTACTCCAATAATTAGCATAATCATATCCAAAGAAATCGTAATCTGTTACTTTAGTCATCTTAAATATCTTTTAATATTTTATTTATATTTTGTAATTCACTAAGTAGCTTCTGGGACTGTTTAAATTCTCCCTTTTCTTCTGCAATAGCTATTTTTACATGTAAATCTCTCCTTTGATTCTCGTAGAAGTTCTTCTTTAGTCTTTGAATGATTTGATCTAGTTCATTATATATTTCTTCCTCATTGTTTGGTAACTCTGTTGTCTGAAATATAGCCTCTTCGATGACTTCTCTTGTATCTGGGTCTTCTTCAAGTGCGGTATATATCTCCTGACGAGTGATGCCTGGATTGGAGGAAAGTAGTTCTACTACTTTCTGTCTTTGAGGTGATGTCAGCAAGCTCTTTTTAACAATGTATTTGGGGGGCACTTTATCTAATAACAACAGCAGTTTTAGATATGTCAATTCTTGCCGTTGTTCCAACGTTTTCACGGGAAGATTAAGGGAAGCCTTATTACTAGGACGTTCCTGTGAAAACCGAATTCCGTGAAAATCTTTTGAGATGGTAAATGTTGTAATTTTTGCTACTTTCTCTATGTAGTGAGATTTAATAATTGGGTCTTTTACATTAGAAAGTAACTCGTCGATAAATTTCTTTACAATGGTTACATTGCTTAATTTATTAAGGTCTTTATCTTCTATGTAGGTTGAGAGAATGAACGAAAAAGCTTCTGTTCTGTTCTTTATTTTCTTTGTGAAAAGCTTTTTATCTTTCTGCAGTAATTCATCTATATCCTTGTATGGAGAAGGAGTTGCAGCGTATGGGTATACTCCAAGTGCAGACGAGAGCCCGAATGCTCTTACTACAGCTTTAAATCCTGCACTATCACTGTCAAAGAAGAAAAGAAAGTTTCTTGTTAATTTAGAAAGCTTTTCTATTTGTTCTTTTGTTATTCCTGTTCCAAGTGGTGCGACAATGTTTTTAATTCCTGCTTGATGTGCAGATATGACATCTGTTTGACCTTCGCAAAGTATTGCTAGGTCTTGTTTCCTAATTTCTTGTCTAGACTCATATTGCCCAAAAAGATTGTCTTTTTTATGGAAAAGAGGTGTTTCTGGGGAATTCATATATTTAGGTCCCCAATCATTTCCAGGAAGTACTCTTCCAGAGAATGCGATTACTTTTCCGTTAGAGGATCTTATTGGAAACATTATTCTGTCGCGGAATTTCTCTCGTATTTTACCCTCTTTTTCAACAAAAAGACCTGATTGAAGGAGTTCTTGTTTGGAATATTTTGTGTTCTTCTGTATGTAATCTAGTAGTTTTGGATATTTAGGTGTGTAACCTATACCGAAATTCTTTATTGATTCATCACTGAACCCTCTTTCTTTTACATATTTCATAGCAATAGGGGAAGCTTTTAGTTGGTTATAGAAATATTTTGTTGAGAGATAGTTGATATCTTCAAGTCTCTTGTATTTACTATCTTTTTCGAACCGTTTGAGATCAACTCCTGCTTCTTTTGCTAATTTTTCAAGGGCTTCTACAAAGTCAATGTTTTCTATCTTTTGAACAAAGTTAAAGATATCTCCTGTTTCTCCACATCCAAAGCATTTATATCTTTGAATATCTGGACTTACAATGAAGGAAGGAGTTTTCTCCTTATGGAATGGACATAGTCCAGAGAAGTTCTTGCCAGCTTGTTTTAGTTGGACATACTTACCTACAACCTGAACTATATCCAAACGGTTCTTAATCTCTTCTATCTGATTATTTTGATCCATACTTTAGCTGATTATATCATCAAAAGTGGATTATTTGCAGTTTAATAATTGGTTGATAATCTCACAAGATATTTCTGCTACTCCTGTTGTTGTGTTTGTATTCCAGGAGATTGGTGCATCATTAAAGAAAATTTTTGTATTTGCAAGTCTTCCAGTGGTCACTCGAAAATTTCTTTCTACAGTAAAATTCTGTTTTGATGGTTGAACATTTTGTGAAATTTTATTTTGTCCATCTATATCTAGTTTTATCCATGCTACTGAGTTTGAGACCTCAAGTCGTAGGGTGTTTGTTTGTGGCTCCTCTTTTTCCACTATTTGTTCCTGTTCTTTTGTGTATGTAACTTTAAGAATTTCTGTTGATTCTAGAATTGTATTACTGTTTTTTCTTACAGTAACAGTTATTAAGTTAACACCTTCCTTAAGGGTTAGCTCTTTTTCAAAAGTTCCATCATTATTTATTTTTACTGGAGAATCATTGATATCTAAAGAGGAGTTTTCCTCTGTTATACCTTTTATAGTTAAATATTGTGATGTTGTTGTAAGATTGTTCTGTGGTTCTGTTATTTGTAGCTTAGGAGGACTCTGAAAGTTATATATCTGTATGCCTATGTATCCAATGACAAGTAGAAGAAAGAGTGCAATTGAAAGGGTTATGAAAAACTTTGGTGTAAAGAAAGACTTTTTAACTTTAAAAAGAGATTTACTTTTTGTTTTTAGATCATTTTTCTTTGCAGTTGGTTTACTTCTCCTAAAAAGAGCAAGCACTTTTGTGGAATCTAAATCTAGATATTGGGAATATATTTTTATGAAACCAGTAAGGAATACATCGGAATCAAACTTTGAAAAGTCATTATCTTCTATATATCGCAGAAAACGAATTTGAATCTTTGTGTCTTCTGATACGGTTTCTAAGCTTTTACCTAGGGATTCTCTTTTAGATTTTAATACTTCTCCTGCTGTAATCATGACCAATTCTACTACTTATTGAACATTCTCGTCATCATTTTTCTTCCCAAGTATCTGCGAAGCAGAAGAAACCAATACTTGTCTCGGTTTTACTCCATCTATCGGTCCTATTGCACCTGACTCGTAAAGCTGGTCTATGAGTCTCGCGGCTTTGTTGTATCCGATTTTCATTTTTCTTTGTAGGAAAGATGCTGAGATATGTTTGTTAAGTATTGCTATCTCAAGAGCTTTTGGAAAATCAGGATCTCTTTCTTCTCTGTTTGTACCATCACCTGTTTGTGGACCTTTTTCAATGGCTTGTGCTAAATCTTCTGAGTATTCAATCTCTTTTCCTTGAACTTTCTCTTTTATTGCGTTGATAACTGCATCATTATCTTCTGTAGAAGTATATGTCCCTTGGACTCTAATGGGTCTTGGTGTCGATTGATCTTTGAAAAGCATATCTCCGTTTCCAAGGAGAGTTTCTGCACCTGTATCGTCCAAGATTACTCTAGAATCCATAGCTGTTGCAACCGCAAATGCCATTCTTCCTGGAACATTTGCTTTGATGAGACCGGTTATTACATTGACTGTAGGTCTTTGAGTTGCAAGTATGAGGTGAACTCCTACAGCTCTTCCCATCTGTGCAAGTCTTTGGATTTTACCTTCTACATCTGCACCACAGGAGAGCATCAGGTCTGCCATTTCGTCTATTACTACTACTATATACGGCATAGCTACATACCCCATTTTCTTGTTGTATTCGGAAAGTTTTTTAGTATGGGCCTGTTTTAGCTGCCTGTATCTCTTAAACATTTCATTGATTGTCCATTGAAGTGCATTTACTACCAAATCCATATCTGTAATTACTGGATTTAGTAAATGTGGAATACCATTGTATGCTGCCATTTCTACACCCATTTTAGGGTCAATCATTATGAATTTGACCTCATCTGGAGTTTTTGTCATGAGTAAGCCAGAAATTATGGAGTTTATAGCTACAGATTTTCCTGTACCTGTAGCACCTGCAACTAAGAGGTGTGGAATTTTACCTAAATCTCGTATCATTGTTTTTCCAGAAATATCCTTTCCAAGGATTAAAGGTAGCTCATACTTATCTGGTTCTTTTCTCAGTCTTGCAATCATTTCTTTAATGTAAACGAAGTTTGGTGTTGGATTTGGAATCTCGACTCCGACAAAGGAAGTTCCTGGAATTGGAGCTTCAACTCTTACGGAAGATGTCTGAGATGCTAAGGCTAGTGCTAAATCGTTACTTAGATTTTTGACTCTAGATACCTTTGTTCCAGTACTAATACTTAAAGCGAACCTTAAAACAGTAGGTCCTACGGATATTTGAGCTACTTTTGCAGGAATTCCGAAGCTCTTCAAGGTTTGTTCTATAACTATGGCCTTATCTCTGTAAATCTGTTTGTTCTGTTTTTGGACCTCTACATCTTGGAGTATATCTAGCGAAGGAAACTCCCAGTTTGGATATTTTGGCCTCTCAGGTTCTCTATCTTCCACCTTTGAATCTACCTGTCTAACTGCACTGTCAAAATCTTCTTCAGTAGAGATGCTCGGAGAGATTGGTTGAATTGGAGGCTCAATACCCTCTGAGAAAGCGTTATCCAGTCGTTTTTGGTCATCCTCCTCTGGTTCTCCCTCTATTATCTCCACATCCTTTTCATCTCCAAGAGAATCTTTCTTTGCAAAAAGAGAAAGAAGGTCGAAACCTTTTTCATCTTCTTTATCTTTCTTTCCAGAAGATTCAAGAAAATCCCTTATCTGTTCCAATGTAGTTCCTGTAATTAAGGAGAAGGCTATTACCAAAAGAATCAAGACTATTATTATCTCTATGAGGTCACCAACGAAATTATTAAGGCTCAAGTGTAGTATTTTACCAACTTCTCCACCGGCGCTTCTTAGCGAATCTGGATTATTTAACTGTTCCTCTACTTGCCAAAATGTAAGAAGAATACTAAGAGAAGCAGAAAAGAAAAAAAGTCCAAGTGCCTGTTTCAAGGATTTAAATTTTTTACTTTTTGTGAGAAGGAAAAAGGATATGTATAGTAGAAATAATCCCCATGCTATTGAAGAGTATCCAAGCGTAAGGGTTACTTGGTTAAAAAGTGGTGATGTAAGAGGCATAAATGAGGCTATACCAATTGCTAAACCTAAAACAAACAGGATTATTCCTATCAATATTTTTGTTTCGCCACTCTGAATAGTAAGTTTTTCTTTTTTCTTTGGTCTGGGCATTTGTTTATTATATAATAAATAATAAGATAATAAGAAGTTTTTTACAAAGACTAAAATATGATATATAAATATAGTCCAAAGGTCTAGTGTAAAATAATATATTAATTATGCCAAAAACCTTTGACTAATGGTGCTAAATATGATAACATCCTTCGAGTTCCGTTGTTTTTGCTTACAACGCGATGTTTTTTGTATGGCTCGCATGAGTCATAAACATAAAAGCTTGTAAGGATAATGTTATAACATTAAGTATAAATATCGCTTTATGATTAAACCTCAACGCAATAAGGCCGGAAGATTAGATTTGGGACTAAACTATTCCGGTGGGATTGAATTTCCTAACCTGATTGAAGCTCAGATTATTTCTTTTAAAGATTTCTACGAAAATGGTTTCCAAAGACTTTTTGCCGATATTAATCCTGTTAAGGATAATATGGAAAAAATGTGGACTTTGGAATTTAAAGATTTCAGGTATGGTCAACCATATAGAACTATTGAAGAAGCAATAACAAAAGGCCTTTCTTATGAAGTTCCAGTGTATGCAAAAGTACAACTTCTAAATAATAAAACAGGAGAAATTAAAGAGCAGGAAATATTCATTACAGATCTTCCAGTAATGACAGACGATGGAGTTTTTGTATTCAATGGAGTAAGAAGAGTTGTAACACATCAGATAGTAAGAGCTGAGGGAGTTTTGTACGAGGAATCAGACAAATTACCAACTAGAACATTACATAAGGTTAGACTTATGCCGGGAAGAGGTCCATGGTATGAAATTGATACTAATAAACATAATGTTATCTCTATGAGAATTCTTCCTAAGAGACCAAAGGTCTTGATAACTGAGCTTTTAAGAGTTCTTGGATGGGAAACAGATGATGAAATTAGAAAGCTTTTTGCAGATGTAGATACACATAATGAATACAAATATATAGAGTCTACCTTGGCAAGAGATTTTACAAAGAATAAAGAAGAGGCAGTTATAAGTATCTATAACAAATTAAGGCCAGATGAATCAGTAACACTAGAAAGTGCAGAGAAATATATTAAGAGTAACTTCTTCAATATTAGAAAATTTGACTTAGGAAAGATTGGAAGATACCAATTAAATAGAAAATTAGGAACTACATGTGATATCAACAAACCAGAAGAGGTTATGTTGTATCCTAAAGATCTCGTATTAATAGTAAAGAGATTAATTCAAATTAACAATGGTGTTCTTCCTGCCGATGACATAGATCATCTATGTAACAGAAGAATTAGAAGTGTAGGAGAAATACTGGAGAGACAATTAAATGCAGGTGTCAGAAGACTAGAAAAGAATATTAAAGATAAAATGAGTTTGTATGGACAAGATGCAAAGGTTACTCCTTCTATGCTTGTAGGTACAAAACCAATTGCTGCATCCATTCAGTCATTCTTTGGAGCAAATGCGCTTTCAACATTCATGGAACAGACAAATATTCTTTCTGAATTAGAAAATAAGAGAAAAGTAACCGCAGGTGGACCTGGAGGTATTTCTAAAGACAGAGCGACATTTTCTATCAGAGAGGTACATAATTCTCAGTATTCTAAATTTGACCCAGTAACCAGTCCAGAGAGTGCAAGTATTGGTGTTGTTACACAGTTGGCAATGTTAGCAAAAATAAATGAATTTGGATTTCTTTCTGCACCTTACAGAAAAGTTTTACATGAGGTACAGAATAACAAGGTCAGACTATTAAATAAAGTTGCTACAGAAGATATTAAAGTTGGTAAAAAGATTTTGGTTAAAGCTGGAGAACTTCTTACAGAAGAATTAGTAAAGAAAATTACTGAGCAAAAAGAAATTAAAAATGTAAAAGTAAAACCATTCATAGATAATGAAGTAGTTTACTTCGATGCTATGGAAGAAGAGGATCATTTCATTTCCACAGCTACTATTAGTACAGATGAATTTGGAAATATTCAAGATACGATTGTACCAGTCAGACATAAAGGTGACTTTATGCTCGAAGATGTAAATACAGTAGACTATGTAGATCTTCTAGCAAGTCAGCAAGCAGGCTTGGGTATGGCTTTAGTACCATTTGTTTCTCACAACGATGCTATGAGAGCCTTAGTAGGTGCAAACCAACAAAGGCAGGCAGTCCCTCTTGTAAAACAGGAGTCTCCGTTAATAGGCACAGGATTGGAAGAGGTCGTTGCAAAGCAGTCACTCTGGGGAATTTACGCAGAAGATGAAGGAGAAGTTTACTATGTGGATGCAAGAAAAATGTCCGTTAAATACAAAAAGCTTGGAGTAAAAGATTACAATCTTGTTTCCTTCTACAGGAGTAATGACAACAGAAGTTTCTCTCAGAAGCCAGTATTAAATGTAGGAGACAAATTTAAAAAAGATGACATTCTTGTAGATGGTCCAACGATGGTCAACGGTGAGCTTGCTTTGGGTATCAACCTTAAAGCTGCACTCATGTTCTACGAAGGATACAACTACGAGGATTCAGTAATAATCTCTGAGAGAATTGTAAGAGACGATCTTTTAACATCTGTACATATTAGAGAGTATCAGGTAGAAATTAGAGATACAGAACTAGGTCCAGAAGTAATCACAGCAGATATCCCACATGTAAATGACAGAATACTTCAGAAATTAGATGCACAAGGAATTGTAAGAAATGGTGTTAGAGTTAAATCTGGAGATATATTGGTAGGTGTAGTTGCCCCAAGAGGAGAAAAAGAGCTAACAGCAGAAGAGAGACTCCTACGAGCAATTTTTGGAGAATCTGCAAGTGATGTTAGAGATAACTCTTTGCGAATTCCACATGGAGAAGACGGAATTGTAATCAGAAGTCAGATACTTTCTGCAGACAAAGGAGACAAACTTTCTCCAGGAGTTTTGCAAGAGGTAAAAGTATGGGTAGCAAATACAAAGAAAATTAACTTCGGAGATAAAATAGCAGGAAGACACGGAGACAAAAATACTGTTGCAGCTATTAGACCTATCGAAGATATGCCTTTCACAGAAGATGGAGAGCCAGTAGATTTAGTCTTAACTCCTACATTCCTAAAAAGAATGAACATGGGACAGGCTCAAGAAATTCATTATGGAAGATATGCAAAAGAATTGGGAGAAAAATTGGCATTCCCAATCTTTGAGGGAAAGAATGATGAGTGGTTAGAGGCTGAATTAAAGAAACATGGACTTGAGATGAATGAGAAGATTACCTTGTATGATGGAAGAACAGGAAAGAAGTTCCCAAGACAGATTGCTGTAGGAATCAAATATGTACTTAAACTTCATCACATTGCAGATGAGAAAGTACATGCAAGATCTACAGGACCATACACTGCAGTATCTCAACAACCGCTTGGTGGAAAAGCACAAATGGGAGGACAGAGATTTGGAGAAATGGAAGTCTGGGCACTAGAATCACATGGAGCACCTTATGCTCTTCAGGAGATGTTAACCATCAAATCTGACGATGTGAAGGGAAGATCTGCTGCTTACAAAGCGATCATTCACGGAGAAAAAATAGAGAATGTAAATATCCCAGAGTCTTTCAAAGTACTCTCTAAGGAATTTAATGCTCTATGTTTGAATATGGATTTAATTTCAAGTAAATCTTCGACAGAAGAAGAGGAGGTAGCACAAAATGAAGAAAATATTTAACGAGAAGAAAAATCTAAACGAAGTAGATATATTGAAGCTTACATTAGCTTCTCCAGAACAGATTCTTAACTGGTCTTACGGAGAGGTTACAAAAGCAGAAACAATTAACTATCGTACATTTAGAGCAGAACCAGATGGTCTTTTCTGTGAGAAGATATTTGGACCAACCAAGAACTATGAATGCTACTGTGGCAAATACAAGAAAATTAGATATAAGGGAATTGTTTGTGACAAGTGTGGGGTAGAGGTTACAACTCAGGATGTAAGAAGAGAAAGAATGGGTCACATAGAACTCTGTGTCCCTGTAGCACATGTATGGTTTGCATATGGTATTCCAAACAAGATGTCCATTGTCTTAAACATATCTCATAAAAAACTTCTTTCAGTAATCTACTACACAAGATATATGGTAGTAAATGTTGAGAAAAACAGAAAAACAGAAATAATAGAAAAAGCTAATGCACAGAGAGAGGGAGAGATTACATCTCTAAGCACTCAGTTAGAAGAAGAGTTAAAAATGACTGGTGAGATGTATGATGAACAAATTAAAGAAATTAAAAAGAAGAAAGAGAAGAACTCTGAATTCAAGATTAGTCAGGTTGAGCACAGTAGAAAACAGAGTTTAGCAAAGATTAGAAGGGAATTTGCAGAGAAAGAGGAAGAGATAGATTCTTTCTATACAAGAATTCTACAGGTTATTGAGAAATTGAAGGTAGGAACAGTTCTTTCTGAAGATGAATATATGGATTTAGAGGAGAGAGACCTACTCTTCTTTGAAGCTATGATGGGTGCGGAGGCAATTAAAAAACTTCTTGAGAACTTAGATTTAGAAAAAGAGACTGGTAAATTAAGAAAGAGAGCTGAAAAAGAAAAAGGTGAGAGAAAGTTAGCCACAATAAGGAGAATACAATACCTAGAAGGGTTTAAGAAGAACAATTTGAATCCAGGATGGATGATAATCACGATTCTTCCAGTTCTACCTCCAGAGCTAAGACCAATTATTCCTTTGTCAGGTGGTAAATTTGCAACTTCGGATTTAAATGACCTGTACAGAAGAATTATTAACAGAAACAACCGTTTAAGAAGATTAATTGAAATTGGAGCACCAGATGTAATTCTTAGAAATGAGAAAAGAATGCTTCAGGAGTCTGTAGATGCATTGATAGACAACTCACATAGACCTTCCAAGGCTATGATGAATAACAAGAGATTGCCATACCAGTCACTTACAGATGATTTAAGAGGAAAGAAAGGTATATTCAGAAAGAACCTTCTTGGAAAACGAGTTGATTACTCGGGACGTGCAGTTATCGATGGAGATCCAAGTTTGAAGTTTGACCAATGTGGACTTCCAAAATCTGTTGCGCTGGAAATGTTTAAACCATTTGTAATACAACAATTACTCGCCAGAGAGATTGCTCCAAATGTAAGAATGGCAAAGGAAATGATAGAAGAAGAGCAAGATTTCATCTGGGATATATTAGAGGAAATTATTAAGAACAAACCTGTGCTCCTAAATCGTGCACCTACACTTCATAAGTATAGTGTACAGGGTTTCTATCCAAAACTTGTAGAAGGAGAAGCTATCAGAATACACCCATTGGTATGTAAAGCATTTAATGCTGACTTCGATGGAGACCAGATGGCTGTCCATATTCTTCTGACCGATGAGGCCAGGAAAGAAGCTGAAAAAGAAATGATGTCTTCAAAGAGCATTGTAAATATCTCCAACGGTCAGGTACTAGCAAGTCCTGCAAAAGATATGTTACTGGGTTTTTATCTAATGACAGACTTTGAAGCCAAGAAGAATCCAAAAGCATATGAATCTGCAGATAGTGCTGTAAAAGCATATGAAAGAGAGTTAATAAGTATAAAGGAAGAAATAATAGTAAGAGCAAAAGGAGAAAGACTTAATACATCTGTTGGTAGAGTAATATTTAATAGTATTCTTCCAGACGATTACAAATTCATAAATGATAGAGTGAATGTAAAAACGGTAATGAAGATAATTGATGACATCAAGAACTCAAGACCAATGGAAGATGTTGTAACTCTTCTCGATAATATGAAGCTATTAGGATTTAAGTATGCAACGGATCTAGGATTCTCTTTCTCAATGGCTGATTGTAAAGTTGATTTCGACATGGAATCTGAACTTAAAAGAATGGCAGACAAAGATGAACAATTACAGGAGAACTATCTACAGGGATTGATGACAAAGAATGAAAAGATAAATATATCTACAAATATGTGGGATGATTTTGCTAATGAACTTGCAGAGAAAGCATGGCAAAAGTTAGAAAAGAACAACCCTGTATATGAGATGGTAGAATCAGGAGCGAATGGTGGAAAGATTCAAGCAAGACAGGTATTGACAATCAAAGGTGTTGTTAGAGATTCTAGAGGAAACTGGGTACCAATGCCAATTAAGAGCAACTATAGAGACGGATTAAGTGCATTTGAGTACTTTGTAGCTGCAAATGGTGGAAGAAAAGGTATTGCAGATAGATCCCTTAAGACATCATCTTCTGGGTATATGACAAGAAAACTTGTAGATGTAGCTCATGATGTAATCATCAGAGAAGATAATTGTGGTTACGAAGGAGAAGGACTTGTTCTAAAGAGAAATGATGATAGAAGAATGGATTTCGTAGATAGAATCTTCGGAAGAGTTCCTGCAAAAGATATTAAAATAGGTAAAAAGATTGTTGCTAAGAAAGACGAAGCGATAACAAAAGAAGTAGCTTTGGAAATAGACAAATCAGATTTAAATGAAATTTCTGTAAGGTCTCCAATGTTATGTAACTCACCACTTGGAATTTGTAAGAAATGTTATGGATTAAATCTTGAAAATGGACAAGAAATTGAAATGGGTAAGGCAGTAGGAGTAATAGCGGCACAATCAATTGGAGAACCAGGAACACAGATGACTATGCAGACCTTCCATAAGGGAGGTGTTGCTAAGGTTGATATCACACAGGGTCTTCCAAGAATTGAAGAGCTATTTGAAGCTAGAACACCAAAAGCAGAAGCAGACATTGCCTCTATTGATGGAAAAGTTCATGTAGAGATAGCCGAAGACGAATCAGCAACAATCTCAATCTCAGGAGAGAAGAGAAGTACAAGATTCTATGTCGTATCTAAAGCTAAGAAAGTTTTGGTAGAGAATGAGCAGGAAGTTAAAGCGGGTCAGATAATCTTTATAGATGCTGAAGAGAATGAAAAACAAGCTCCTTTCGATGGAAAAGTAACGCTTGAAGGTGGAATCATGGAAATAAATGGAGCAATCAAAGCAGAGGAGATAGTATCTGTACTACCAGGTGTATCCATACTTGTGGAAGATGGAGAAACAATAAAAGCTGGACAACAATTAGTAGAAGGTTCAGTAGATCCAAAGAAACTCTCCATAGTAGCAGATATAATTACAGCACAAAAATATATTCTTGACGAAGTTCAGAAGGTATTTAATGAGCAGGGAGTTCCAATCGATGATGTACACTTAGAGATTATCTTAAGACAGATGGCAAGACTTGGAAAAGTAGAAGAATCAGGAGATACAGATTCTCTAGTAGGATCTTTAGTAAATAGATTCTTAGCAGATGCGAAGAATAGACTATTACTAAGCCAAGGAAAGAACATTGCATTGGTAACTCCAAAGCTATTTGGTATCAAAACATCATCCCTAAATACAGAAGGATTCTTGTCAGCCATGTCATTCCAAGAGCAAGTAAGAGTACTAACAAGTAGTGCTATATTAGGAAAAACAGATTTCCTTAGAGGTATGAAAGAGAATGTAATCATCGGAAGATTAATACCTGTAGGAGAGCGAGCTGAGATAAAAGATATAAATGATGTAGCAGAGCTTAAATTTTAATTGATTTTGTTATATAATACCGACCATGCCAACTATTAACCAATTAATAAGAAAACCTAGAAAATCTAAAGCAAAGAGAGTTAAGCATATAGCACTTGCTACGAACTTTAATCCTCTTAAAAATAGATATTCAAGAGAGAAGAACCCTTTTAAGAGAGGTGTATGTCTTCAGGTAAAAACCATGACACCAAAAAAACCTAACTCTGCTTTAAGGAAAGTAGCAAGAGTAAGACTTTCTAATGGTATGGAAATTACAGCATACATCCCAGGTGAGGGGCATAACCTTCAGGAGCACTCTGTTGTTCTTCTAAAAGCAGGAAGAAAAAGAGATCTCCCAGGTGTTAAATATATTGTTGTAAGAGGTAAATATGACACTGCAGGTGTACAAGGAAGAAAGAAAGCAAGATCAAAATACGGTGCTAAATCACCTAAAAATGCAGACTAGTTTTAATTAAAGAATATAAAAATGAGAGGAAAAAGAGCAAAAAGAAGAGAACAAGTAGGAGACAGAAAGTATGGTAATCTAACTATCTCTAGATTGATAAATAAAGTAATGCAAGATGGTAAAAAAACAATTGCGGAGGATTTAGTATATACAGCATTAAACAGTGCTGCTGAAAGTGCAAAGGAAAAAGATATAGCAATATTTATGAATAGAGTAATAGATAATGTTAAACCAGCACTTGAAATTAGAGCAAGAAGAGTAGGAGGAGCTAACTATCAGGTTCCAGTGCCTGTATCTCCAAGAAGACAAGAGACACTTGCTATCAGGTGGATAGTTGATACATCAAGAGCCAAATCAGGCACATCATTTGATAAAACCCTAGCAACAGAACTTCTAAATGCATATAACGGAGAAGGTGAGGCTATTAAGAAAAAGCAGGATACTGAAAGGATGGCAGAAGCAAACAAAGCATTTGCACATTTCAAATGGTAAGCTTAAGCATAGAATTTATATTGATTTAAGAGGGGCTCAGGCCCCTTTTTCATTTAGATTTAACATACTAGGGGTTACTTAGTACTCTCTATCCTCTCCCAACCAGTAGAAGGCATATCTTTTCGTAATATATCTCTCTCCCAAAATATCTTTATCCAAGTTATTAACCTAACAGGAAAGAGAAGAAGAGACCATACGAACTCTTTAACATTTCTTGGATATTTCAGAACAAAGAAAGCATATGGTAACTCTATGAAAAAGCTTCTACTCTGCTTATCTTTCTTGAATATTCCAAACTTTTTTAACTGCTTAAAACCTCCAAGAGATCTAACTTTCTGCTTGTAGTAATCTTTCAAATTAGTAGGATATTTGACATAACAGGTAGCATTCGGATTATATGCAATTTCGTACCCATCATTCCGAAGAGAATATGAGATATATGCATCATCAGAAAGAACATTATCTGGAATTTTTAGATCAATATTTCTTATTGCCATTATATACCCGCTCATGGGATAGAAGCTTTTATCACTTACATAATAACCATTTCTTTTTACTTCTTGCATAGTATTTCTTCTCCTGTGGTCTCCTGATTCTGAAAGAAGATGTCCCCAATATCCAAAAATATTTTCTCTACTATCCTGAGACACTGGTCTTCCACTTACTCCTCCTATCTTGGCATTCTCAAATGGTTTAATTAATTCTGCTACTGCATTTTCTCCAAAAAAAGTATCTCCATCTGTAAGGATAATTATATCCCCCTTTGCTTTCTTGAGTGCTAATTTAAGAGCATACGGTTTGCCTTTGTGAGGATCAATGATATGGTGGTACTCACTATTGGAAAGTTTAAGTATGTTAGCCATTTTCTTACCAGCTTTGAGAGTTAGTTCATCTGGGGATACTTGTATTATCTCGAAAGGTTTAATAATGCCAGAATATTTTTTATCTGCTATACACTGAATACATTTTCCAATGGTATGCGGTTCTTTAAAAGAGGTAATAATTACTGAAATCATACGATATTATACCTGTTATGGAAAAATATTTTAAGAATACTACTTAGGTTCCTCTGTTGGAGTCTCTGCTCCCTCCTCTGTAACTTCTGTACCTTCTGCAACCTCTTCTCCCTCTGCAGCAACAGGAGCAATAACTTCTTCCTCTTTCTGAGGTTCTGTGACTGTAACGATTGTAGATTTCTTAGTATCTTCATTTATTAAGCTCATTCCCTCTGGTAGTTTAATATCTTCAACAGCGATACTCTGTCCTGGGTGATCTAAACCAGAAATATCTATTTCAATAAATGGCTTAAGATCAGATAATTTACATCTAACATCAATACTATCTAAAGCCTCAACCAAAACACCTAGATTATTCTTTACTGCTGGAGAAATACCAACAATATGGAATGGAATTGTAAATACCATGGGTTTGGACTCATCAATCTCAAAGAAAGAAATATGTCTTAATTCTTCTGTCATAGGATTAAAATCTATCTCTTTAACTAATACTTTTGATGCTTTACCATCTAATTCTGCATCATAAATAGTTGTGGAAGTTGCTTCTCTAGATATCTGTCCCGCTATTCTTGAATCTATCTGAATATTTGTGGATTCACCCTTTGCATTGTATATAACTGCAGGGGTAAGATTCTCTTTCAAAAGATTCTTACTTTTCTTACCAAGGATATTTCTTTTTGTGAATACAATCTTTTCCATAATGGATAGGAGTATATCAAAGAATGGGGGATTTGACAATAATTCAGCAAATATTTGACACTCAAACTTTTCCACGATATACTTTAGCACCTAAACTTATTGTCTGCTAAAAGTGAATATAACAGAAAGGCAAAATGCCATTTTAATGGCAGTAATTAAAGAGTTCATGGATGATGCAAACGAAGTAGGTTCGCTATCCTTGGTTGAGAAATACAACCTTGGAGTAAGCTCTGCGACTATTAGAAACGAAATGGTCAAATTAATGTCTCTAGGACTTTTGGAAAAGAATCACATATCTTCTGGAAGATTACCAACAGACCAAGCATTGAGGCTGTATGTGTCTAAAATAATAGATAGGTCATCTCTGAACCCTCTTGTTTCTGTAGAAATAAGACAGGGGATCTTTAGGGACAGATTCTCTAAAGATATTGTTATTAAATCAATTCTACAGATCCTTGCCAAAGAAACAGATTCTGTAGTATTCCTAATACTAGATGATGATGTTAGATACTATGGATTAGCCAACATTCTTGCATATGAGGAATTTCAATCAATTGAGAAAATAAAAAGTGTAATTAGTATTCTTGAAGACGATGTATTTCTTAAAAACATGGCTCAGAAATATTCAAGCTCTGGAGTGTCACTTCTAATTGGTGAAGAGTCAGGTGTAGGTACACTGCAAGACTGTGCTATGGCTTTTACTAAGAT
>JAKPKF010000076.1 GCA_029553845.1 bacterium
GTGGCCTATTCTCATGAGCACTACCTCCACCAGTTGGCTGAGTATAAGTTGTATAACCTGAGTCAGGCCTAGTATGATTAGGGAATGGTCTATTACTAGCATTGTCCCCCCATTTTTCTTCTTTAAACTTAATCTTATGACTATGAGGAGGTATCTGGTCTAGAGTAAGAGTTACTAGGGCCTGCCCACCAGTATTACCAATACGTTCGTATTCATAATTTCTTGGATCATATCCTACTACAAATCTACCTCTTAAGTCTGGAACACTTATATAACCAGCTTTAGTAGAAGCAGTATTATACTTATCTCCAATAGCTTTATATAATTCTGGGTATTCTGCTATACTTACTTGACTTCCATCACAAAGTACATAACCTTCAGGAACTCCAGAACCAGACCATAATTGGATAAGACCAATATCCCCTCCAGCAGTGTTCTCTTTTTTACCCTGTCTACAAGTTACAACTACAGTTTTACCTGATTCATCCTGTATGAAAATTACTTGGCCAAGTTTATCATTATGAGTATTATCGTTTAAGCTCATGATAAGAGTAGTACCAGAGCCAGATACATC
Organism: bacterium; assembly: GCA_029553845.1. Next base: position 575 of record JAKPKF010000076.1, read on the forward strand.
TCCCGAGTTTTCCCTAGTATAATTTACATTAACTGGATCACCAACTTTCTTTCCATTGATTACCATTTGTTTAGTAGATACAATAGTAACCTCTTTACTTTCTCCTGTAGGCTCAAAGTATAATTCAGTGGGTGAAACTCTGAAAGTGTATTCATAATTGCCTTCCCCTTTCTTGTGGATAAGCTTTACTTCTTTAGTTGACCCATCTACAGCTTCTACTGTTAAGATCTGAACTATATCTTTGTCCGTAGCATTCTTTTCTTCTGGTGTTACCGTTATAACAGTCCTACCTGAACCTTGATTCTTGCTTATAGTGAATCCCATTATCTTCTATATTTCCTTATTTCTTTACGAAGTTCTCTTACTATAGTTTCCTTCAGAACCTTCTTACCACCAACTTGTTCGAAAGCTGGTGCCCATAGAGGTCTTGGAGGTAAATTACCACCTCTAGAACCATACTCTAACATGATAGCTACTTGGTTCAATGTTCTTTTACTAGTCCTATCACCCTTTCTGGTTTTCTTAAGGTTAGTAGGTATACCTACGTAAGTTCGATTCTTCTGTTTTACTATTTGTACTGATCTCAAATACTGACCCGTATAATTCAAAAGGGTATGCTCTCCATATCGTTTAATAGTATTAGCAGAGTGAGGATCCCAATGGGTTCCTCTTGGGGGAGTACCTGTTCTTAGGCATTTTTTCACAAGTCTGAGAAGTTGATTGCCGAATTTCTCAGTAGCTCTATCATAAGCATTCCTCATGATAGAAGGAGTTTCTGCAATTAACCTCTCAGCTCTAGCCTGTTCTTTTGGGTCAGTATATATCTGTAAGTCTCCCAAGGGAGTACTTATAGTTATGTTTACTGACTTACTTGCCATCTGGATTTTCCTTCGGTTTATTCAAGCCAAGTGAATCCATCATAAGGTTTATGGCTTGCTGTTGTGATTGTAATACTGATACTACATCTTTCCTGAATGAAGCGAATTCTTCATTGAATTGACTACCATTAGTGGGCTCCTTGTTTTCAAACATAGCAAGGATATTATCGCATTCCTTTATTATGTTCTCGTATTTACCTACATTATTAATAATACCAAGAGCCTGTGACCTTTGCAATGATACTTCGTTTACAATATTACTTCCAATTAGAGTGTAGTACACATTGTTATAAATACCCTCATTCCCATCCGAAGGTAAATATACGGTTACTGTACCAATGGAATCTTGAAGAACAATTTCTATAAGATTAGAAAAGCCATCACCATTTTCATTAGCTCTGGGTTTACTTTCTCCTACCTTTACTACTTTAGCTCGGTCAAAGATTGGGTACATTGATCTTCTGTCTCTTTCTAGAGTAAAGACTGAATCTCCTCTTTGTAATGATTTAAATTTCATTTCTTCCATACTGCATTATTTTTATTGATTAGACTTAATCCCATTTGAACCATACTGGGATTCTGTTTCATAAATTCTACTAGGTTCAAGAAATTATAGTATCCATAGATATCTATCAGTCTTTGTGCTTCATCAGCTACTCTCTTTGCTACCTCTAAATTAGGAGCCGGTAGTTGCATTTGGAGAGTAAAGGTTTGTAGTTTATTATCCTCTTCCATGTTTCTTACTAGATTAAAACGAAAAAAGGGAAATACCCGCTACAGGTACCTCCCTTTTCCCTAATCAACTTTAATAGAAATTATGCAGTTTTATTACCTAAAGCCTGTACTACCGAGTTAATAATGTTCTGATCTCTTTGAGCATCAACTACTCGATTCAGTCTAGCAATTTCTTGGTCTTTTGCAGTGTTCTCAATCAGACACTTAATCTCTTGCTGGCCTTTCATTACCTCGCAATGATTACGTTCTGCCTGAAGAGCTAATCTGTTTTCGGATTCTCTAACTAAGCTCTTAACTCCACGAGCAGCATCAGATATGTCTTTGTAAATACCAGCTTTTGCTTCCTGAACAGTAGATTCCACTTTTTGGATATCAGCTTTTGTGTCATTGATTTTGTCCCACACAGAAACTGCAGCAGCACCAAAACCACCACCTACTAAAGCTCCACCGACAGCACCCCAACCGGAGCCCCATCCTCGATTATTACAACATTCATCACTATAACGATTACGATTCGCAACCACTACAGTACCTTCACCAGATTTAACTTCCATAATGATTTAGTTTTAAAGTTAATAATTAAATTTATCTATCAATAAATGTACTAGTGTTGTGTTTAGGATTAAATTGTCTAGGTGGGCCAAGAAACATCCCAATGATGGGTATTATTCCCCTCTTCAATCCTAAAGTTACCAATTGATAACCATAAACCTCTTACAGAATTATAGGCCCATACATAAACATTATCTCCAACCCCTCTATCCTTAGTAGGACTTTGAAGAGAATTCACAGTTATTTTACCTTCTACTGAGTCTACAATAATACCCTCCTGTATTAAGCTCATATCATACATAAAGTCAGAAGTATGAGGCATATTAGCCGTATCAAATAATCCCCACGTATCTTGATCATTACCATTTGAAATATTTAAACTTAATTCCAATCTGAAATTATTTATTTTTGCTTCTTGAAGAACTCTGAAAATTACTGTTTTTCCAGATGGCTTCTGTCTATAAGTATCTGCTCCAGTTCTTACAGTAGATCCATTTTCAGTTATATTTGCCATAAACCTGAATGGGGATTGAGTATCTGATGTAATTGCCCAGCCGATTAATTTATCTATTATCTCCGAATGGACTCTCTCTATATCGTCTACAGATAAGGGACTACCATTGTGAGTAGAGATAATATTAAATGCAGGTTTATTTACCAATCCATTTGAAGGAGCTGAGAAGGTGAAATCGGTGTAATGCCCATTACCATCTGAGTCAGTAATATAAAACTCATAGACATCTCCTGCTTCTTGAACTATTGTTAGAGTACAAGTTTTATTGGATTCTCCCTGAGTAAAGGTAATAATTCCTGTTCTAGATGAACTACTGTTATTAGTGGCTACCTTATATGTAGCCCCAGCACCTGAACCAGATATAGTAATCCAATCCACATTAGAAGATAAAGCCCAATTAAGGAATTGATTACCATTCTTCCTAGAATATACTCTTACGGGTCTATTGAAGGATGAGTCTGAGCTTGGCCAACCAGAATAAGTAAGAGAAGTACTCAAAGAATCCCCCGAGTTTTCTCTAATACCAAACTCATAAGTTGAAGCACTCTGTTGTACAGTTTGTACTAACTCTCTATCTAAGCCATTAGGTTGATTAGCTCTGATTGTAAGAGTTCTGCTTGCAGGCTTTGAATGCTCAGGTATGGTAATAGTTACTTTAAAGTAATAACCACTCACATTAGTAATAGTTTCGGTTACTCCGGATGGCAAAATAAGAGTAGGTTTAATAGCTTCGGTAGAACTTAAAGAACCGTTAACATATCTAGACCTATAACTTTTTATATAAAAAGAAATATTACCTCCTTTACCTTCAACAGTACCAATGGATAAAGTACTAGTTTTATAACCACTATTCTGTTGAGTACTATGTTCAAATACTATACCGCTACTAGGATAAGTTACCTCAGCCGAATTCTGTGTAATGGTTAAATATACAGGAGTTGCCGTATCATAAGTAAACTTAATCTTAAAAGTTCTAGGTGATGAGTTAGGGTTTGGTGCTACACTAATACTACATCCACTAGAAGTTTTACCAGAGATGGTAATATCAGATGAAGTTCCCTCAACTACTTCAGCTGAAGTATAAGTAGTTCTAATGTTTTCTACATAAGTTCCGTTTATATATTTATCATAATTGGCATTTACTGTCAACCTAAATCCTGAACCAGTTCCAGGTACATTTTTAGTAGTTGGGTCTATAGATAGGTGATCTACATAGGTTACTTGACCTCCTTCCTGAGAAATTGAGATAGTCTGGTCTGTAGCAGTTGGGAAATCGAAAGTAACCGTAAAATTTCTAGCAGAACCACTATTACTTGGGATAGAAATACTATTACCACTAATAGAAGCCGGACTAGAAACTCTTACAGTAGCAGTTTCTGATTCTGTATAACTACTACCTTGACCATTCCAAGTATAAGTTCTACTTGCACTCTTAGCAGTTACATTAGATTGACCTCCACTGTAACTGAAAGAAGTTTTATCTACTCTACAGTTATAACTCCATGAAGAATAAACTTTTCTACCTGCTGCCTGGGTAAATGTTGCCTGTAGGGTTTTACCCGAATACTTCTGAGTCCAAGTTACAGTGATTGATTTACTATTAGTAGATGTATTGTTGGGTACTATTCTACCTTTATTACCGTCGTAATCTGTAGTATACCAAGAACCTTCCGAAGTTTTAGTGACATCATTCGCCAAACTTTGAGAGATAGTAGTATTAACACCGTTTACTTGCTTAACTCGATTAGAAGCATATGAACCAAAGGGGTATGTACCTCCAGTAGCTGGAGCATTAAAAGAAGGATTACCATTCGGATCCCACTGGAATGTATAAATCCATTGCTCGGCATTGATATCCTCTAACTTGACACATTCATTGTTACCATAGCTAGCAGCATTACTAATTACAATAACCTTGTCAACATTGGAGTCCTTACCATTATTGAGTGCTAACAACTCAGCCTTGGTAGGGCACTCATTAGAGGTCTTACCAAGGCCGGTCTTATTCAGAATAGCACTCCAAGTTGCTATTTCTGCCATATTACTTATTGTTTAATTGTTTCTTAAAGTCTTCGAATTCTTTTCTCAATAACTTAACTCCTTCGAGAGCCATGACACTGAGCATTTCATATTCTACTACTTTTACTTTTACATATTCCTGACCATCTTCTCCGACGAAAGTTTCGAATCTAGATTGGTTAGGTACTTGAGAAGCAGGTATAGTATTCTCTGATACCAACAGAGGTTCAATTTCCTCTAAGCTCTGAGCAATAGTTCCCACTTGGTATTTACCATTCATCTTGAAGTGAACTGTAGGTATATTGCAGATTTGGTCCAGAGTATGGTTCAAATTCTCTACTTGAGATTTTAATCTACCATCTGATTCCTTCCAGAAACCAGAAGCTGCAGTAGTTTTAGCAAATACTACTTGGTCTGTAGTAGCCAATCCTAATTGAGCTCTAGTTACATTATGAGGATTATCTCTTCTGTTTGCATGGGTACTTAAGTCGGTCTGAGCTTTTGTACCTGCAGCCTTAGCATCTGCAATAGCAGCAGCCTGAGCAGTAGATACTGGCATATCTGCTGGAGCTAAGTTCTGTACATTACCTAAACCTATCTGAGCTTTGGTTACATTGTGAGGGTTACTCTTATTGCCAATATGAGCATCTAAGCTTTCCTTGATTACTTTGTCAGAATCCTGGATTAATTTCTCTAATGCAGTTTTAGCAGCATCAGTATAAGCCTTAGCTTCATTCAAAGCATTGGTAATATCTCCATTCAGACCAGAGTTAAGTTTATTGAACATCTCCCGAGTCAATACTCCAGCTCGATTAGCATTAGCAGCTAAAATTTCTAATGTCTGTGTAGTAGCTTCACCATATACTCCATCAGCTTTAGTAGATTTACTAATCTGTACCCAAACTTTATCCGTATGCTGAACTACTCCTTTACCAGAAATTATAATAGTACCCGGGATAGAATCAAACAGTTTCTTATCTGCTGCAGTTTGTACACCAGCTAAATCTTTAGTAGCAGCAGGTATAGGTTCGTTATAAGAAATTACACTTACTGGGTCATTGAAATTTGAACAATTAAAGTTTAATCTAACCTCGTTGGCATTTCTAGTCCAAGCCCCGTGATCATTGATGTGAGAATAAAATTTTAAGTTATCCACCAGAGATTTCCTCCAATTGGATAAGTATTTACCCTTACCTCCATCATAAGCAGTACCAGTAACTTCTCCAAGTATCAGAGAAGAAGTATTACTATCTACAAATTGAGTACCTGACCAACGGAATTGATAAGGAGGTTCACCCTGAGTAATATTCAGATATATCTTACCAGATTCTCCCGTAATAGGATTAGCATGATCAAGGTCAGAGTATAGTTTGATATTGCTCAGTTTTCCAGTTTCACTGACATCATAAGTAGCATAAACTTCGATAACATCATCAACATAAGAAGGCAATTGACTAGAGGGTACTAATCCATTACCATCCAAAGA
>JAKPKF010000014.1 GCA_029553845.1 bacterium
TGTCCACCTTTTTATCAATTTTTTCTATTCATTCTTTGAGCATAGCTATTTGTTCAGATTGTAAAATATCTCTCTCTTTAGAGCCTTGGACATCTTTTCTTAATTCTTTTATATTATCCTCTTGGGTGCATTTATGCTGTATCATCTCTGGAAGTATTAGTGAATTAAAATTTATCTAAAAATAGTAGCTCGTTTTTTTTATCATTATAACCCAACATTTTGGACTCGTCAGGTATAAATCATAAACTCTTTAATGTGTTCCAAGTCTTAGGATTACTCATAGCGTTTCTTAATGAAGCCGGACTAGGTCTACCATTAGCTAATATCTCTGCATATATTTCCTTACCTATATTAGCAGTAAACTCATTAGCAGCATTAGCTTCAAACATCTCCTCATCAGAGTATGGTGTTCCATCTTCGTGATTTATTCTTGTAGGTTCTGCTATCTCGTATGCTTCTTTTAGTAGCTTTTCTAATATCTTTATTTCTTCTTCATTAAGCCTGTATGCTTCATAAGCATCTTGTTTAGAGCTTTCTATCTCCATAATCTCTGCCTCAAGCTCCATAGCTTTGTATTCCTTTTCAGGCTCATATTTTCTTATATATTTTACTTGCTCTTTTTTTGCTTCTGTTTTAAGGTTATTTATTTTTTCTAGATCTTTAGCCCTATATCTTCATACAAGAAAACCTTTGAGTGTCTTGATTTTCTCTCGGATAGTCTCTCCTATCACTTGGTATCTATAATTAAATTCAGTATTAAGTTTTGATGCCATATTAAATGTTAATAAATAAAATTATGTTGTGGAGTATCAAGCTGCTGCTAAATAAGTTCTATCTGTTCCTACTCCTGTAGTATCTGTAGCTACTACTCAAGTATTACTTACTAGGTTAGTTATTGAAACATTAGAGCTTGTACTTCAATACCCAAATATAGCTTTATCTCATCAATATCAAGCTGCGGATAAATAACGTCTAGCAGTCCCAACTCCAGTTGTATCTGTAGCAACTACTCAAGTATTACTTACTAGGTTAGTCATTGAAACATAAGAGCCTGTACTTCAATACCCAAATATAGCTTTATCTCATCAATATCAAGCTGCGGC
>JAKPKF010000034.1 GCA_029553845.1 bacterium
AAGATATTCCTTAGTTCTACCGGACAGATCTTGGGAGGGGTAGCTCTCCAGGTAGTAGCTGACATAGCTAAGGATACCTCTATAGTTTCCGATGAGGATAAGAGAAAAGCTGCTTTCGATAAAATTGTAGTTGATCTTAAAGGAAAGGGAATAGAGCTTGGGCTTCAGGTAACTACTTCTATGATTAACTCTGCGATAGAGGTAGCAGTACAGAAATTAAAGAACGAAAACAAGGAGTAGTAAGATGTTAAAGTTTTTTAAATATATAGCTCTCCTGAAAGATATAAGAAAAGAGTATCGGGTAACTGGTACTCTTTTAAATTTTCTAGCTTCCAGGAAAGTATGGGGCTTGATATGGATCTTCGGAGGACATCTAGTTAGGGACTTCTTCGGAGTTGAGTTAGGTGAAGATATACTTAACCAGGGAGCAGATTTAGCTCTAGCTGTCTTTACTTATATCTGCCAGGGTTTTGGTATAGCTATGGAAATTAAGTCTTTTATAGACTCTATCAGAAAAATTATAGCTAAGAAGAATGGCTAACAACTTTGCAAACGATCCTGATGTAGTAGCTCTCTACCGTTTTGAGAGTGGCGCGCTAACTACAGACTCTAGCGGTAATGGGAATACTCTGACTAACGTTAATACGGTAGCCGAGAATACCACCGATGTTAAAGAGGGGAGCTGTAGCGCCGATTTCGAAGCGAGCAATTCGGAGTATTTTTACCGTACGGATGCAAACCTTAGTTCAGGTTTTCCGCTAAAAGACGGTGATACGGTAAAAAACATCACTGTAGGCACTTGGATACGATTAGAATCTATAGGAGTCTGGCAGTGCATATTTAGCAAGTCCGATGGGGCGGGTAACAAACGTAGCCTTGTAATTGAGGTTAGTAGTGATAATAAGGCTATAATTTATTTAGGATACAACGGAGGCAAGATCTCTGAGGAAATCACACATGCCTCAGCCTTGTCTGCAAATACTTGGTATTATCTTGCAGTAAGTTATCAAAATTCAGACAAAGCCTATGCAATCAGAATACGAGATACTAACGGCAATGTTGTTGGCACAGACAAAACCGGCACTGCCACACTTGATGCAAATAAACTTAATGTGGAAGATGCCCCCCTGG
>JAKPKF010000035.1 GCA_029553845.1 bacterium
GAGGCCTTTAATATCACTAAGGAGGGGATGTGGTCCGCTGTAAACGGTCCAAAGAGATCTGTAGGGCAACTAGCCAATGTTGGGGTAGTTGTGGCTGCTAAAACAGGTACTGCAGAGTTCGGAAAGGTAAATTCCAAAGGAATCTATGAACATACTCATGCATGGGTTGGAGGTTTCTTCCCATATGACAAGCCAAAATATTCTTTCTCAGTATTTCTTGAAGATGGAGGTCATAGTTCCAATGCTGTAGCCATTATGCAAAACATGATAATGTGGATGGTTAAAGAGGGAAAGATTTAAGATATTTTTAACAATCTAGGTACATAATCTTTGTTATGTACGCTATAAAAGCATCTGACAAAGAGTATCCAAGTAATCTTAAGAATATATATAGATATCCCAATATATTGTATTGTAAGGGAAACAAAGAGATACTCTCGAAAAGACTCATCACAATTGTAGGAACTAGAACAATGAGTACATATGGAGAATGGGTAGTTAGAAACTTCCTCTCATCTGTTCCAAAGGAATTAAATGTAGCTTTTGTGAGTGGCTTGGCAATTGGTATAGATAGTCAAGTACATCAAGTATGCTTGGAAAAAGGACTTGCTACAGTTGCAGTAATCGCAGGCGGTATTGACAAAGGTTTTCCAGAGCAAAACAGGGGAGTATATGAGGAAATATGTAAAAAAGGTATTGTAGCAGCCGAATTTCCGCAAGGAACAATTATTAAAAAGGGAATGTTCCCAATACGCAACAGAATACTGGCAGGTCTTTCAGATACTACAATTGTCATAGAAGGAGGTTTAGAAAGTGGCTCTTTACTTACAGCAAATCTTGCTCTTGAATATGGGAGAGATGTTTTTGTTGTCCCTGGAGATATAACAAGAGAAAGTTCCAAAGGGTGCAATTATTTAATAAAACAGGGAGCAGATATAATAACTGGGGTAGAAGATTTTCTCGATATACTAAGAATAGATGGGGAGCAGATACGGATAGGAATATAATCTTTGCAAAGGAGAGATATATACCTTTTAGATGTGCAAGAAATATAAACATGTTTGACAATGGTAGAATATATACTGTATTTTTAGGAAGCTAATAAAAATGACAAAATCAATAAAAAAATATAAAAACCTTTTAATAGTTGAATCTCCTGCAAAAGCGAAGACGATAAACAAGTATCTTGGAGATGATTTTAAAGTTATGGCAACAATAGGACATATCATAGATCTTCCAAAGAGCAAACTAGCAGTAGATGTAGAGGATGGATATAAACCTCTTTTTGAAACAATATATGGCAAAGGTAAGATAATACAAGATTTGAAAAAAGCTGTCCCAAAGGATGGCAATGTGTATCTTGCTATGGACCCAGACCGTGAAGGAGAAGCAATTGCTTGGCATGTAGATTCTGTTTTGAAAGCTAAAAACACCAAAAGAGTTACATTCCATGAAATAACGAAAGATGCCATATTAGAGGCAGTAAGTAAACCTTCAGATATAAATATTAACCTTGTAGAAGCACAGAAAGCCAGAAGAGTTCTAGATAGATTGGTCGGTTACAAACTTTCAGAATTACTTTGGAAGAAAATTTGGTATGGACTTTCTGCTGGTAGAGTTCAGTCTGTAGCTTTAAGACTGGTTGTAGAAAGAGAAGAGGAACGAGATGCTTTTGACTCTGAGGAATACTGGGATTTTTTTGTAGATACAATAAGCTCAAGTGGAGATATCCTGAGAGCAAAATTGATAAAAAAAGATGGTAAAAAATATGTTCCTGTAAATGCAGACGAGGTAAAAAGTATTGAAGAATTTCTTGGAAATGGAAGTTACGAAGTAGTAGATGTACTTAAGAAGAATGTTAAAAGACATGCATATCCACCATTTACAACCTCTACACTTCAACAGTCTGCAAACAATATCTTGGGATATTCTTCTAAAAGAACAATGGGTATAGCACAAGTATTGTATCAGGCTGGTGTAATCACATACATGAGGACAGATTCTGTTAATCTAAGTTCAAAAGCAATAGAGGGAATAAGAGAATTAGTAAAAAACAAATATGGAGTTGAATATCTTCCAGAGAAACCTAATTATTACAAAACTAGAAGTAAAAATGCACAGGAAGCACACGAAGCCATAAGACCAACAGATTTTAATCTTACAAAAACAGAAATTGAATCTAAATTCGGTTCTGCAGAAGCCAAACTTTACGATCTAATATGGAGGCGAGCAATATCTTCCCAGATGAAAGAGAAAGAAGCAGAGACATTGACGATGCATATTGAAAGTAAGGATAAAAAGAAACCACTGTATACATTCTCTTTTGGTGGTGAGAAGACTCTCTTTGATGGTTTCAGAAGAGCACTTGGTGGTGGAAAAGAAGACAATGATTTACAGGAAGTTTCAAAGATTGCAAAGGGAGACATTCTTAAATGGAATAAGTTTGTAAAAGAGCAGAAATTTACACAACCTCCAGCCAGATATACAGAAGCTGCACTAGTTAAGAAACTTGAAGAACTTGGTATAGGCAGACCTTCTACATATGCTACCATTATTTCTACAATACAAAGCAGAGGATATGTTACAAAGGAGGATAAAGCACTTTCACCAACAGATGTAGGAAGAGTTGTTACAAATCTTCTAAGAAACAATTTCAAAAGATTGCTAGATTACAAATATACTGCTAAGGTGGAAGACGAATTAGATGACATTGCAAATGGCAAGAGTGAATATATCCCAGTTATAGATGCTCAGTACAAGCCTCTTGTCGCAGAGATAGAGAAGGCTCTTGGGGATGTAAATAAGGAGGATATTGTAATCCTTTCTAAATCTGAAGAAAAGTGTCCAATATGTGGTTCGGAAATGTTTGTAAGATTGGGGAGATATGGTAAGTTCTTAACATGTTCCAAGTTCCCTGAATGTAAGGGAATGAAGGATCTCTCTGGTGGTGAAGAGAGTTTAGATTTTAAAAAATATGCCAAACCAGATAAATGTCCAAAGTGTGGTAGTAAATTACTACTAAAAAATAGTAAGTATGGCAAATTCTGGGCTTGTGAGAAATATCCTGAGTGTAAAGGAACTCTTCCATTGCTTCTTGTTGAGAAATGTCCCGAGTGTGGTGGTAATTTGGTGGAGCGAAGAAGTAAATGGGGTAAGACATTCATAGGTTGTAGTGCATATCCAAAGTGTAAATATATTAAAAAGGGTTTTAAAAAGAAAAAGAAATAATTCATTCTTTATTCACAATCATCAATTAGAATATTGTTATGCTTCCGAGAGAGAAATACCTTGAGAGAGGGATAGATAGTCTTAGTGATACAGAATTGGTAGCAATATTGGTTGGTTCTGGTGTAAAAGGAAAAGATTTCTTTTCCATTTCAAGGAGTATTGTTAAGAGAATACGCAAGATTGTGAGCGATGGTAAGGAAATATGTCTGGAAGATATTGATGGAGTAGAAGGAGTTGGAGTTGTAACTGCTATGCGTATTCTTGCAGGTATGGAGTTGGGGAGAAGGGTGTATGGTCTGTGCAATAGAGAGAGGAGTTTTGTGAAGGATTCTGAAGATGCGTATGGTTTGTTAAGAGATATTGGTAGTAAAAAGCAGGAGTATGTAGTTGGACTTTTTCTTAATTCTAGGTTTGAGGTACTGGATAAGAGAGTAGTGGGTATGGGGTCGTTGGATATCGTGAGTGTATTACCGAGGGATATCATAATGCCAGCACTAGAGTTAAATGCAGCTTTGGTAGTAATAGCACATAATCATCCATCTGGGGATCCTAGTCCAAGTGAGGAAGATATACTCTTTACAAAAAGACTCTCGGAAGCATTAGATCTTGTTGGGATTAAATTACTAGACCACATTGTAATAGGAGCAGATACTTGGAAAAGTATCTCTTAAAGGGTTGTAAAAGTATTCCCAAATATGTATAATCCTAACGTTTAATATATATCTCATATATCTCTGAACAATTCCTGGATGATATAAATATCACCCACCAGAGATATTATAAAAGG
>JAKPKF010000082.1 GCA_029553845.1 bacterium
ATTATGAAATTAGAAATCTATTCATCCAATTACATTAACAATCCGCAAAACTGCTTATATCCAAATAAGTTCATTGTTAAAGATGAGACTAGTGCTAAGGAAGCATTCTCATATGATTACGTATGTGCAAAATATAAAGATAATTATAGGAGCATTGATACTTTTCAAAGTACAAGCACTATAGCTTTTGATATCGACAATGATCATACGGAAGATGAGTCAGCATGGATTACACCAGATGTCATAGCTACTGAATTTAAGGATTTAAGTTATATCATTCACTTCTCTAGAAACAATTTGAAAGAGAAAAAAGGTCGTAAACCTCGACCAAAGTTCCATATTATATTTATTTCTAGTCCTTTAACTAGTGCGGATGCAGTTCGGGACTTAAAGCTAAAGTTTTATGAGTTCTATCCTTATGTAGATAAGAATGCACTTGATGCAGGAAGATTTATGTTTGGAACTCATAATCCTGAGATTATCATTCACGAAGGCACAAAAACGCTAGATGAATACTTACTTAATAAAGAAAAGTCTATTGATTGCTTATCTGATGATTCAATACTAGAAGGCTCTCGCAATTCATCAATGCTAAAGATAGCAGTTTCTATTCTTAAAAGAGATGGCAATTCTGAAGCTACTAGAGAACTTTATCGCAAGAATGCTAAAAGATGTAATCCACCTTTATCTACTAGTGAATTAAACACTATTTGGAAACAAGCTCTTAAATATTATGGTGAAATACAAAAACAACCTGATTACGAGAAACCTGAAGATTATGGTAAGGAGTCCTTCGATGAGATTATACCTTTACCAGATGTAGTTCTTCCAAGCTTTCCAATAAATGTTTTAGCACCTGAAGTAAGAGATTATTGCTTAGAGGTAGCTGAAAGTACTCAAACATCACCTGATATGGCATTTGTATCTGCTTTAGCTATCTTAGCTCTTGCTATGCAAAAGAATTATAAGGTCGTTGGTAAACAAGACTGGGAGGAACAGTTATCTCTTTATGTAATGATTGTTGCTGAGCCTAGTGATAGAAAATCAGCTGTTCTAAATCAAATGATAAAAGTAATTCACGCTTTTGAAGCTAATTACAATATTAGCCATCAAACAGAATTACAAAAAAATCATGATGAATATAATCGCTTGAAGAATCAAAAAGCCAAGATACTTAAGGACTTAGAAAATGATAAAGCTACTCAAGAAGATTATGATGCTGTAGTTGATAAACTAGTTAACTTTAAACTACTCAATTCTCTAAACCTTACTTTAGATGATGTTACAACCGAGTCTATTGCTGAAAACATGAATACTCAAAATGGTTGTATATCCATTGTTTCAAGTGAGGGTGGAATGGTCGATATCATTTCTGGTCTTTACTCAAAACTAGTCAATTTGGATATTTACTTAAAAGGCTATTCTGGTGATTCACTTAAGGTGGATAGAATCGGTCGTGATTCATTATACATACCTAATCCAAGACTTACCATTCTTCTAACAGTTCAACCTAAAGTACTAGAAAACTTTATTACCAATCCTACTTTTGAAGGTAGAGGTCTTACAGCCAGATTTCTTTACTCAATTCCTAAGTCACTAGTTGGTAGTCGTAAGTTTAATAC
>JAKPKF010000086.1 GCA_029553845.1 bacterium
AGTTAAGAAAACAGCTATTACAAAAAAAGATGCTTCAGAGGCATTAGCTACAGTTCTAGAAGAAATAACAAAAGCATTATCTAAAGGGGAAGATGTTACTCTAACTGGTTTTGGAACATTCAAAGTTGGTGCAAGAGCAGCTAGAGAAGGAAGAAATCCTAAAACAGGAGAGAAAATTAAAATTCCTGCAATGAAGACACCAAAGTTTAAGGCAGGAAAAGGATTGAAAGACGCTGTTAAGTAAAACATCAAAGAAAATAGGCCACCTCTATGCGGGTGGCTTTTCTTTTTTATTTTTAATTATAGTTGACAAAAAAAAGTGAGCAAGGTAAAATTAAGATAATAGAATATTAGTTTTGAAATAATATTATATTGTTGGTTATAGAAAAAATAAAAATGACCAAATAATTAAAATTTGTAATAGTACAAAATAAAAAAGTAAATAAATATATGAATAAAAAGACAAGCTATATTATAATATTCTCTCTTCTTGTTGTTTTAACAGTAGGAATTATTTTTACTGACTATATTAAACAACTAGGCACTATCCTAGCTGATGCCAGTGTTCCTAATCCTGGCCACTCCTTGAGTGAAATAGAAGGAGGTCAAGACTTGGCAACTAAATCATATGTTAATACAGCGATAGCAGGAATTACTCAAGGGTCTGTAACAAGCGTAGGAACAGGAGATGGTTTGACAGGAGGCCCTATTACATCATCAGGGACCATATCTGTTGATTCAACTGTCGTTAGAACAACTGGAAATCAAACAATAGGAGGAACTAAGACATTTAGTAGTACAATATCAGGAAGCATTACCGGTAACGCAGGAACAGTTGGAGGTCTATCTGTTCATACAGGAAGAAACAACGAAGCAAATAAGGTGGTTCGTACAGATGGAAGTGGATATATACAAGCAGGTTGGATTAATACCACTTCTGGAGATAGAGGGACTACTGCTCCAACAAGAATATATGCTTCTAATGATGAATATATTCGATATTATACTCCTGCTAACTTTGCTACTGTAATGAATACTTGGCTTGTTAGAACATCAGGAAATCAGACAATAGCAGGTGTCAAAAACTTCTCAGGAAATGTAGGAGTAGGAGTAGCAAGTCCAGCAGAAAAACTAGAGGTTGGTGGAAATGTAGTAGCAAATGCTTACTACTACTCATCAGATATTAGAAAAAAGGAAAATG
>JAKPKF010000081.1 GCA_029553845.1 bacterium
CCAACAGCAAAGGAGAGACTTGTTTGTAATGCAGAAGTTAACACTAGGGAGAACTCCCACCAAGGAAGAACAGGCTAAGTTTTACATAGACAGAATGGCAAGGATACACGAGCAGAATTTAGAAGAGATTAGGGAATTAGAATCAATTTAATTTTAGTTTATAGGGTAAAATGAAAAAGAATAAGTACGAAAGAATATATGAAGAACTAAAAAAGTTGTCTACCGATATTGAAAAGGAAATCCTACCAATAGAGAAAGCAAATCAGTTGGCTGGAAATATAACTCCAGAAGAGTTTGAGTTTGCTCTTGATTTTTATGGGGTTTCTGGAAATTCTGGAAAAACAAATTTAGAAAATCTTGATAAAGAGATGTGTGACGCAATAGAAAAAGGTTTGATTATTTATCGCTTGTGGGGAGTAGGAAATATTCTTCCATATATTCTTTTGGGGATTAATGGTTGTTCTAAAATAGACAGAGATACTCTTGTGAGGATTCTAATATCACTTTCGTTTCTTGATGAAAAACTAATAAAGAAATCCTTTGTACATCAGTTGGTTCAAGAAATAAAAGATAGTCCATACTTCAGTGAATATGAAGGAAAGGGGGAATATGCCGAAGCAAAAAGAGATGTTTTTAGAAATCTATTTGTGGTGCTTGATAGGTACTTAGAGTTAGAAGAGTATGGGTTAATTAATTTTTTAAGAAAGGATAAAGAGGAGCAAGATTTTAAGGATCAATTAACTTCTTTTGCAAGAAGATTGCAGGGAAAAACAATTTCTTACATAAAAGATAAATATGAAATTGTTGATGTTGACTGTGAAATTGCACTTCAAAAGGTTGTTGATGAAGAATTGTCTAAGTTTTCAAAGTAGCGAAAATCAGTTTAATTTTTAGTTTATATTAAATGATAGTAGTTATACAGGGGATTAAAATGGAGTTAGACAAGAAACTAACACCAGCAGAGAAAGAGATAGACAGGTAATCGAGGAGGGAAGATCAATCACTTTTAAGTTGAGAAAGGTGTAGTGGTGTTATGTATTTAATTTGTGATATAATAAGTTATGATTAAGAGGGTATTGGGAAAATTTGTGTTATACTCAAAAGACGGTAAGAAAGTATTAGGTAAGTTTGGAAGTGAGAAGAGTGCAAAGGAGAGAGAAAGAGAAGTTGTGTATTTTAGAGATAAGAAAGCCAAGAAGTAAATTAATCCTATAGACTCTGCCAAAATGGAAAATAAAGACACATTGCAAGATTCAAGAAAAGCACTGAAGAAAGCCAGTTTACCAACCTTTGTTGAGAAGGGGGATGATAGGGGTATAGAAGATAAGATACTAGACGCATTAGAATACGTCATTGTTAATGGTAAGCCGTCAGAACGATTAGAAGCATCTTGGTTATTTATGAAGTATAAGTATGGTAATCCTGCTAACAAGACGGATATAACAACGGCGGGACAATCACTGCAACCAGTTGTGGTACTGGATATGGCTACGGATACCGACCATGAAAATTAATGATTTATTATTTTTTAAGCAACAGGAGTTTTACAAGGCATACAAGACTGGTAAATATGATGTAATGATGTTTGGTGGTGGTATGGGTGGTGGTAAGTCTTGGTTACTTGCTGTTTTGTTTCTTAGTAAAGCATATCTGTACGGTGGTACTGTATATGGCGTATTTAGGAAGAACTTAACTACACTTAAAAGAACCACATATCAAACATTCAAAAGAGTTGCAGAGGAGTTGCATATTACCTACGAGGAGAACAGGGCTGATATGTTCTGGAAGATAGTTGGCAGGAATGGTAAGACAAGCACGATATGGTTCTCAGAGTTAGATGAAAGTAAGGATGCAGACTTCAATAAGGTTAAATCATTTGAACTTACTGATATAGGGGTAGATGAAGCTAATGAAATATCAGAAGAGGGTTTTAATATTCTTACATTAAGAAAGGGAAGGGTTAATCCTTTTAATCAGCATTGTTTCATATATCTTAGTTGTAATCCTGATAGAAATTGGGTTAAGAATAGGATATATGACAGGTGGAGAGAAGGTAATCTTCCAAGCAATTACTATTTCCTTCCTAGTTTAGCAACTGATAACACATATCTCAGTAAAGAGTACTTAAAAAGTTTTGAGGATTTACCTGAAGCTGAGAAGCAAAGGTACTTTTATGGTAACTGGGATTTTGCAGATGATCCAAATCAGTTAATCAAGTACGAATGGATTAAGAGTAATATCTGGACTCCAGAAGGAGAGCCAACTGCACTAGGAGTAGATGTTGCAAGAGAAGGGGATGACAGAACTGTATTTGCGTATTCTAATAAGGATGGACTACATAACCTAGAGATATTTAAGCACCAAGACACAATGACC
>JAKPKF010000090.1 GCA_029553845.1 bacterium
GCTAAACAACTTGAAAATAACCCATTAACGGCCAACTTACCGCTGCCAGCCGAGATAAACGATGTGATCAGACGTAGGCGCAACTTCGGTAGGTCGAGATAACTCACAAAATAGCCTTTTTAACGCACAACCACTTTTATGAGAAAATTGCCTGCTAAAACCCACTACTTTAGTGGTGGGATACAGCAGGCTTACACATATGTATAAATACCTGTAAGTATAATTAAATAGTATGTTACAAGCCTACAAGTATAGGTTGTATCCCAATGCGATCCAGATGGAAAGTATTGAGAAACATATCAATGCTTGTAGGTTCGTGTACAATCTGTTTCTTGAGAAGAAGATCAAGCATTACACAGAACATGGTAAAACGTTGTCTTGTTTTGCGTTGAACAAAATGTTACCTGCTCTAAAGATAGAGTATCCATTCTTACAAGATGTTCATTCGCAGCCTTTACAGATGGCTTCTCGTAACTTGGATAATGCATTTACCAAATTCTTCAGAGAAAAGAAAGGATTTCCCAAATTTAAGTCTAAAAAGAATCCCATTCAATCTTTTCAGTATCCACAAGGAGTGAAACTTAACTGGGAATCAAGTAGAGTATATCTTCCGAAAGTAGGGAATATTAAATGCAAACTTCATAGGTTCTTTGAAGGAGATATTAAAACTTGTACCGTTTCAAGGACAACAACTGGAAAGTATTTTATATCCATCATTGTGGATAACAAGGAACCAGTTCCAGAAATTCAACCATTCAATTCAGAAACTACAATTGGGATTGATGTTGGATTGATACATTTTGCTACTCTATCCGATGGAACCAAGGTTGAAAACCCAAGGATCTTCAAGAAAACTTCTGTAAAACTCAAGAGACTTCAACAATCAGTTTCACGAAAAGTGAAAGGATCAAACAATTACAAAAAAGCAAAACTGAAAGTTGCTAAATGTCATGAAACCATTACAAACCAGAGGTCAGACTTCTTGCACAAACTTTCTTTTACATTAGTCAGCGAGAACCAAGCAATAGCAATCGAAGATCTGAATGTATCTGGAATGGTAAAAAACAGACGATTAGCAAAACATATTGCAGATGCTTCATGGTCGGAGTTTAGGTCGCAACTAGACTACAAATGCAAAAAGTATGGAAAAACTCTACTTACTATTGGCAGATTTGATCCCTCTTCGAAGATTTGTAGTCATTGTGGATATCATAACAAAAATCTCAAATTAGGAGATCGAATGTGGATATGTTCGGATTGTGGATCTGAACTTGATAGAGATCATAACGCTGCAAAGAATATTAAGAGATTTGCTTTGTTAAAGCAAAATACAGGGCAGGGTCTGCCCGAAGAGCCTGTTGAGATTGAGTCAGACATCATAGATGCATCGATCAATGAATCAGGAAGCCAACGACTTTAGTCGTTGGTAGATCACACTTACCAATATATAAATGTAACACACACTTTATACATTGTAAGTGACCGAAAGACTGTATGGTAAAGAGGATTCGTCGAATATCTGACTGCAAAACTGAAGTTGAAAAATCATTACGAGCCTTGGGATACGATACTAATC
>JAKPKF010000088.1 GCA_029553845.1 bacterium
AGGGGAAATAACTAATATCAATAATTATGTCAGAGCCTTACAAGATATGATTGCCGAGAAAAGAGCATCAGGACAAACAGCTATGAGTCAAGAAGAAGCAAGTATGATAAGAGATGGGTTTAATAGAGCTATGGAAAGAGTACAACAAATAAATGACTTTGCAGTACAGAGTGCGGCTGAAATTAGACAAAATGCCCAAAACTCACTAAAAGAATCTACAGCATTTATTAACAGCTTACTACAAAAAAATACTATTACTCCCGCAGATATAACACAAGCACCAATAGATTCAGGTTCAATATCAAGTGGTGGTACAACCACACTTCCTATTCCTGGAACTTTAACAGAGGAAAAAGATAAAACCTTATCAGATTTACTTTACCCTCTTGGTAGTTACGACCCTAATTTAGGTTATTAAAGGAGGTAGCTTAAATGAGCCTACGCTCCTTAATTACCGGATTAAAAGATAACGTAAAAAAAACCTTTAGTGGTGTTGATACTAACGATTCCCTTGTAAATAAGTTTGCAAGAAGTAAGGCTATGGACAACATGGTTGGTTGGCAACAACTCTTAAGTGATCCCAAGTCTAAAATCAAATTTGGACAAGATTTTAGGTATAACCCACAAGATTCAACAGGAAAAAAAGCATTAAAATTGGGTGGAAATATTGTTAAGAATGTAGGTGAGAGTGTAGTAACAATGATACCCAAGGTCGGATATGATTTAGGACAGGTTGGTAAGGGTATTGTTACAGGAAAAACGGATGATATACAGTTTTCTTCCGCCCCAGCAATATTTGGGGAAGATTTTGCATCTTATTTTGCAACTGAGGATATGACTCGCAATACCCCAACTATTAGAAAGCCATTTGATACTGTAGGTTACTACAAAGGTCAGGGGAAGTGGAATGTCCCATTTACACAGATAAAACTACCAGAGTTAGGTTTAACTGAAAGCTCAGCATTTGATACCACTAAAAAAGGATTACAAGCATTTGAAGCCCCATTGGCTGCTTATGGTTTAAGTAATCCAGCAAAGATGTTGGGTATGCTTGGGTTTGGTTCCGGTATTAGTGGTCTTGTTAACTTTGCTTCAAGTGGAGCTAAAAAAGGTTCTTTTGAAGAGGGGGCTTGGAAAACAGCTTATGATATGGCTCCAACAGTTGCTAAATCATCAGGACTATTAGGCGCAACAGATAAAATAACTACTCTTGGTTCTGTACCAATGCAATCATTAACTAATGTTTTGCAAGGTGTTGCCTATGACCAAGTTTCAGGAAGTGAAACAACAGGTGGAAGCATCTTTATTGATGCTTTATTCCCTGTAGCCGGTTATTTAAAGACTAAAGCCTTTAATTCTTTTGGTGATGCCGCAAAGAATGTACAGGATAAAATACTTGAAAGTTTAGGTAAAAAACTCAGAAAATCTGATGGTACATATACAACACTTGCTAAATGGGTAAAAGGTACAAGACCTTATAGAAAAGGCGGCGCTGGAGCTTTATTTGGGTTTGAAATATACCAAGATGAGAACGGAAATTGGAAAGCGGATTTTAACTCTAAAAAAGCATTGTTAGGTATGGCTGTAATGGTTGGTGATACTAAGGCACTAAACAGCATTGATAGTAAATTCTTAGGTGGCACAGATAACGCAGGTAAGAATGAACTTGAAGGTATATTAAAGGCACAAGAGGTTAAAGGTGGGGATTTAAAGGTTAAAGACGCAGGTAAATCATATATTGAGATGCCTAAAAACAAAGAGGAAGCAGTAAAGAAACTAAAGGCTATACAAGACTATCCCAATGTTCTAAGAGATTTAGGTTTTGATAAAGACACTATCAACAAAACATCTTATAAGAAGTCTACTAAAATGATGGACGATGTATTAGAAAGTGGTGGTGGGAGACAGCAAAATATTGATGAGACAACACTAAAGGGAATATTATCAGAGGAAGAAATACCCTCTTTTAAGCAGAAGTGGAATAGTGCTTTTAACAAGATAAAAAATACCCCTAAAGAGATACAAAGGTTATTGACAGACACAAGAACTAAAAACCTTGTAGGTAGGGCAGATGCAAATCAATATGCTTTAAAGTTTAAAGATATTCCCGAAGAGGATGGTTGGAAGATGATTCAGTTTATGCAAAACCCATCACCAGAAACAGCTAAAAGACTAAACTTTGAACCTAATAAATATCAAAATGAGATGGCAGAGATAAGAAAGACCTTTGATACTTTAAGACAAGAGGCAATAGATAAAGGAATTGATGTAGGTTATCTTGATAACTACGTTAATCAGGTATGGAAAGAAGATGCTGGGGAAATAGCAAGAAGAATGAGCATATCTAAAAACCCATCCTTTGCAAAAGAGAAGAAGTGGCCATCGTATGAAGTGGGAATGAAGTCAATAAAAGAGAACGGGTTAGGTCTTACACCTAAATATACCCATCCCGCACAGCTTGTAGCACATTATAAATACCAGATGGAAAGAGCTTTAGCAAATGTAGAACTTGTTAATGGATTAAAAGACTCTGGTTATATTTTACCTTCAAAAGAGGCTCCAAATGATTGGAAATATCTTGATATTATGGGATTAGGAGAGGATTTAAGAGCGCCAAATAATATTGCTGATGCAGTAAATACAATGTTTGATAAGGGAAGTGGTGGTTTGATGGAGATACCGGCCAAGATTTCCAAATATATGCAGGATATTACCCTTTCAGGTGGGTACAAACAATTTAATGCATTTACTTTGGGGCAGGTTATCAAAGAAGTTACAAGTGGTAGGGTAAAATCTCCTCTAAAGGCATTGTTTATGACAGACAGTGGTTTAAAAAACTATGCAGATATTAATGCTAAATACATTAAAATGGCTTCAGAGGAAGGAATAAACACAAGATTAGCTACAGATTACGACAAGATGTTTGATAATCTAACTGAATCAAAGAGCCTTACTAAAATCATCGGTGAGAAGTGGGATAACTTTATATCAAAACCAACTTTTCAAAAGTTTATGCCCGTTCTCCAAACAGAGTTTTTTAAAGATGTTTATGAAAAAGGAATAAAAGAAGGACTGTCCCCCGAGCAAGCAAGAAAAATTGCAGGTGATTCAACAAAGAATTGGTATGGCTTAATCGACAACTTTACAAGGTCAAAGAATGTAGATAACACTTTATCTGCCCTTGTCTTTGCTCCCACATACAGAGAATCAATGGTTAACTTTTGGGTTAAGAATCTTCAATCTGTAACTCCTAAGAACATAAGTAACGCAACATTTAAACAAAACAGAAAGTTTTTAGCAGGAACTGCTGTTACATTTGTACTTTTTGAACTATTAAACAAGCAGTTAACAGGTCATTGGATGCACGAGAATAAAGAAGGAAAGGGAGTTTCTATAGAAGTTCCTGTTGGTAAAGAGAGGTCATGGTTTATACCAATTCTCCCAAGTGTCGGCACAGTTCCAAGAAGACTTGTTGAGATGGGAGATGCCTTGGTTAAGGGAGATACAAGAACAATGATGCAAAAGGCAGGAAGTTTTCTATCTCAACCCGTATCTTTAGGTTCACAGTTGTTATCAAATAGAACCTTTTATGGTGGGCCTATCTACGAGGAGGAAGATAACGCTCTTCAAAGATTTGGTAAACTTGGTGGTTATGCGTTAGAGCAATCCTCTCACCCATTTATAGGAGAGCCTTTAGCAGCAGCACAAGGTAGAAAGACTCCTACAGAGGGTTTATTAGGTATGGCTGAGTTGCCAATATATCCATCTAAATCTTCTAATGCTACACATCTAACCTCTAAGGAGGCTAAAACTTATAGAGAATTAAATAAATCTGACCCAAAGAAGGCTCAAAAATATTGGGATGAGCAGAAAAACGCATACGATGAAACAAAAGCACGAGAAAAAGTAAAATCAACTGGTGAACCTATTACTGTAAATGGTAAATACATATACAAAAAAGATGATGGGAAGCTGGGTTCGGTGATATTAGAAAGAGATATAACACCCCCTAAACTCACAGGGCAACCACAACTTGATAAAGAAAAAATATCAGATTACAAAACTAAACTATCTAACAGAGCTAATGACATAGTTAAATTATATGAGTTAGGTTTACTAACAGAAGAAGAAGCAGAAAAAGAGTTAACAAAGATAATAGAAATTAAAGAATCTTTAAAGACTACAAAATCAAGCAGTGGTAAGAAAGCTAAAAAGGTAGATTTAGCTAAAATTTCCCAAAACACACTTAAAACTGTTAAGGTATCTTCTAAATCACCTAAGTTTAATACTTTTGAGATACTAAGTAACTACAAGAAAACAAAGATGCCAGAGATTAAAACACCAAACTTAAAGGTTATAGATTTTAAAACAGCTAAATTAAAGAAAGGAACAAAATGATTTTAACTGAAGCACAAATACAATCAATGTCTCAATCGCTTTACGAGCAAGACCAAGATGTACCCGATTCTACAAGTGAGGATTATCTTGTTAGAAGGTCAATCTTAAATGCAGGTATAGGGTTTTGGGAGGTTTATAATGGAACTGATTGGGCATCTTTATATACCACTTTAGCAGAAGGTAGCACGGGTGGTGAGACTACAGTTGCAACAAATGATACACAGTCAGATTGCCCTACAGCACTTGTAAGGATAGGTTCATACATAAAACTAACAGATGGTACTGATACAGTATTATATGTAAGAAAAACACCACAGGAAGCGGCTGATTTAGTGGCTGCAGGTTCAAAGGATAAGTTCTTTTGGATATCAGGAAAGCCGAACGCTTATAAGATAAACTGGAACCCAAAGATACCTGAAACCTATAATGGCTGGACAATAGAATATCCTTACTATAAAAGAGCATCACAGTTTTCTGCTACTACCGATGTAGCGGACGCTCCCGATCATCTGTTCTTAGTACATTACCTTTTATCTTGGTTATACAAAAATGATGACCCGGGTAAGTCAAGAGAGCAGTTTGATATAGCAAATGCTCTTATTAACAATATGAAAAAGACAAATGATATTTCAATACTTGATTATTTAGATAACGACACGGGAGAAGGTTTTGGACTATGAGACTCGGAAATTACTCTTATTCAAAAGTTCAAGAGCTAAACATTCAGGTTGATAGGTTTAATGATGGATTAAACACCATTCAAAGAGCAACAAGAATCAAACCAAGTGAGGCTCACGAACTATTAAACCTAATGTTAGTTGATGATGGACTACCCTCACCAAGATGGGGTACTGCTGTATATGGCGGTGCTATAACCGGTGCTTCATCTATTGATGGCTTTGGTGAGTATGTTAAATCAGATGGGACAAGGGAGCTTATTGTTGTAGGTGGTGGCAAGGTTTGGAGACATACTAAAGCTGATGATACAGAAATAACAGGTGCTACATTTACAGCAGGTACGAGGGCATATTTCAAACAGATTAAAGGCTATCTATATATCTCAAATGGAACAGACCCTTTGGCAAGATATGATGGTACAAACCTAACTACATATACAGAAATAGATGCTCCAACTAATGTTCAGCTTACAGGTGGGGCAGGTGTTACAGGCACGGGTTTTAGCTATTATGCAGTAGTTACAGCTTTAAATTCAATAGGTGAAACCACAGGAAGTACAGAAGCAACAATCACAACTAAAAGTGCAAGGGCTGATTGGGCAGATGCTAATGAAACAATGACTATAAGTTGGACTGCATCACCTGGTGCTACAAGATATCAGGTTTACATTTCAGATGAATCGGGTTATGAGGTATTACTTGCTTCAACTGAAACTACTACCTATGTTGATGATAATACTGCAACTCCTAATCCTTATGTTGAAGTACCCGATGCAAACACCACGGGTGGGCCTAAGTTTGGGCCTATGGAACTATCGGGTAATAGATTATGGGGAACTAAAGACCCAAATAATAAATATAGGGTATATGGAACAGGAACAGGCCCTAATATGGGTGTATTTTCTGATTTTTATGGTGGGTTTTGGATTGATTTAGAAAAAGGTGGAAGAACCGAACCACAGGTAGTTGTTGATTACAGAGATGGGCAAGGTAATTCTAAGGCTACAGTTCTTTGCACTACACCCGAAGGAACTGGTGCTATATGGCAGGTACAACTAACCTCTGCAACAGTAGGGGATGTTACTTTTGTTATTCCCTCTGCTTCAAAGGTTGTCGGTTCTTTTGGTACTTCATCTCCCGCAACAGCAGTTATAGCAGCAAATGATGTCTATTTTTTAAATAAAAAGGGAGTGTTTGTTCTTGGAAATGAGAAGCAGTTTTGGGGGGTACTCCGAACTAATGAGTTATCAGTAAAGATAAGACCTTATATTGAGGCTATTTCAATGACTAAGATTTCAGGTGCTTGTGCATATTACTATGATGATAAAGTCTTTTTCTCAGTGAGTACAAATGGAACTAACAACAATAGAATATTTTACTATGATAGAGAAAACTTGTCTTGGGTAGCCGACTGGTCTGTAGGTGTTAATCAATTTGGGGAACATACAGACTCAGATGGAGTATCACACTTTTTGGGTGCTTCATCTACTGATGGTTACATTATAGAGTTTTCAGAAAATATACTTGGAGATAGAGGGGTTGCATTTAAAACAAGATACACAGGCCCACAATTTCCTGTAAGTAAAGATTGGTCTAAGTTTGCAAAATTAAAGAAATTTCATATAAGACTTGCAGACCCTAAAGGTACAGTTAGTGTATCTCTTATAGGTACAGGAAAATCAAGTTCCTTTTCAACAATAGCAGCTGCAAGTATAACATCAACGAGTGCGGCAACAGGACTTGGGTTTGACCCTCTTGGGAGTGTAAAACTTGGACTTTCAGAAGGTAGCCCTACAACATTTGCAATAGGAAATACCCAAAGACACCTAAGATTAAAATCAAGAGTTAGGGATGTTCAATTAGTAGTTGAAACTACAGGTTTAGAGAATGGTTATACCCTCATGGGATATAAGATAAAAGGTACTATTCTCAACGTAAATGAACCAAGTAGCGAAAAAATTTAAGGTGTGTTATTAAGTTTATTAAGGAGAAAGTATGGCAGATAAGTTTAGAAAAGCAAAATCAAATTTCGCAACGACACTTGTTACAGGTATTGGAACTGGGACAGGTGATACTATTACATTAAATTCAACCACAGGACTTCCAACTGATACAGAGATAACTTTAACATTTAATCGTGTTACATCAAGTGGAACTGTAAATTCAACGTCTGTAATGGAAAGAATTACAGGTACTATAAGTGGTTCTACCCTTACATCTTATACAAGAGGTGTAGACGGGACAACAGAACAATCCCACGCAGGTGGTACAGTTGTTGAGTATGTTCCAAACGCAGCAGATATAAACGATCAGGTTGATGGAATACTTGTAGGACATAATCAAGATGGTACACATAAATCAGGTGTAACTTTAGCAAGTCCTGTGCTTACAACACCTCAAATAAACGATACATCCTCAGACCACCAATATGTTGTAGCTGTTAGTGAGTTAGCAGCAGATAGAACAGTTACACTTCCTCTTTTAACAGGAAATGACGAGTTTGTGTTTAAAGACCATACTCAGACTTTAACTAATAAAACCTTAATTTCACCAGTTATAACTACGTCGTTTGATGGGTGGGTAGCTTTAGGTGCTGCAACTTACGAAGCGTCTGATGACCCAACATATACATTGTCTTTTGCTTCTGATATGACAGGTGTTTTATCAGTAGGTATGCGAATGAAAGTAACAGACTCAACAGTACAGTATTTTATAATTACAGGAGTTGGTGCTTATAGTGGTGGTAAAACAATCATAACTTTATATGGTGGTACAGATTACAACTTAAGTGGGGGTGCTTTAACTTCCGCTTATTATTCAGTACATAAAGCACCTTTTGGATTTCCACTAACTCCTGAAAAGTGGTCTGTTATAGTTTCTGATGTAGAAAATAGAAGTCAAGCATCTGCAACAATACATCAATGGTATAACTTAGGTAGTATATCTATAAATATACCTATTGGTGTTTGGTACTTATCTTACGATGTTCTTTTTAGACTTTCTTATACAGGAGCGGCAGGTTCTATGCAGGGAGCTGTTACTTTATCAACAGCAAACAACTCTGAAAGTGATACCTCACTTACTTGTTATTATTATAGAGACTCAATTAAAGCGTTTACTGAACCAACACATAAAGAAAAACTTTTAACTCTTACATCAAAATCCACATATTATTTGAATGGAAGAAGTATGCAACATGCGGATGCAGTTTGGTTTCAAAACGAATCTTCTGCAGCTGTAATTATGGCAGTATGTGCTTATTTATAAAAGGAAATAAAAAATGGCAGAGTATAACCTATGAAAGACTACTTATCAAAACCATGAACGAAAAAGACTACTCAGACAAACTATTAAAGGTACAAAAAGACTACATGAAGTGTCAACACGGAATGATTGAGGTAATGACACAGATGAAAGATACCCTCGTTCAAATCAATGACCAGAATGTACTCCATAACTCAAAAGACGATGCAAGATACGATACTATAGAAAGACTTATCTCGGCAGTAGAATCAAGGTCAAAGGTAATGAACTCAATCTTTTATGTAGTAATCCTTGCAATAGTAGTCTTAGCTGGTGCAGAAAAAGTTTTACAGTTTTTATGAACATATTTTTTGTAGGTAGTTTAATACGAGCAGTAGTGTACTTATGGGTAGGAGTTACTGCACTTTCAATAGCCGACCTTTACGAGGATGGTTATAACTTTGCTGGTATGGATAGTGGGATTATCAAAGCAATAATAAGTATCTTAAAACAATTATTCTTTGTTTTTACAATGTTAGCTTTTGTTGCTATTGAAAGAGCTTTTTCAACTGAAACGGAAAGCATCTTAACTTTACTTGTACCATTAGTTGTACTGCCTTTAGGTATGTTTCTTACTAAGTTTAGAAAGGAGTCAGTTAAAAAACAATGACATTAAAAACACCGTTAGAAAAAGAATACCCTGTTACACAGGATTGGAATGACCCTCGTTATCGTTCTTCATATACTAAATTTGGACTTTTAGGACACAATGGAGTTGATTATGGAGTTCCAGCAGGTACAAGGATAGTTGCTCCACACGGAGGAAAGATAGTAGAAAACCTATTAGACTCTACAGGTTATGGATGGTATGTAAAAATAGAAAATGATAATGAAGGTTCAATACTCGGTCATTTTAAGGAACAATCTCAATGTAAAGTTGGCACAGAAGTTAGACAAGGGGATTTAGTAGGTTTATCAGGTAGCACAGGAAACTCTACAGGCCCTCATTTACATTGGGGATATTACAGATTTCCAAGAAAAAGGGACAATGGGTTTTCAGGAACAGTAGACCAGACTCATTGGTTAGGATTAGAAACCTTTGAAGATGAAATGCTTTATGAAAGAGCAGAAAAAGAAAAGTATAAAAAGGAAGCAAGAAATCTGCGAGAGGTTACACAAAGCCAAGCTGAAACTATTAAAGAACTTAATAAAGAAATAGAATCCCTTAACAAAGCCAAAGTTGACCTATCCTTTGAAATCGCACAGCTACAAGAACAGTTTGTAGAAGTTAGCAGAGAGAGGGATAGTCTGATAGATGTCTGCAATGGTTATGAAGTAGCCATTCCTAAGTTAAAAGAGCAAATTAAAGAGTTAGAAAACAAACTTATATCACAAAATCCACTAAAAACATACTCATCTAAAGATTTAATAGGTGAGGTAATAAGTAGAGTAGTTAATAAATTTAAAGGAGCAAATATATGATTCTAAAAATCAAAGAATTGTGGGACAAAATGCCCAAGCCAATAAAGGTAGCAATTTATTTAGCAGGTGCAGGACTTCTAAGTGAACTTGCATCCGCACTATTAGGAACTAAACAACTGGACCTTGTAACCTATTTAAAGGTTGCAGTTGCTAATATTTTACTTGTTCTTGTAGCACAGATTAAAGGCTCGGTTGACAATAAACCTGTTGAGTGATATAGGTCAGTTAGTACTCTCATCCCCCGATCCCCCGAATAAAAACGGGGGATTTTTTATTGTACAAAAAACCCTTGACAAAATACCGATTCGGTGATTAGGTGCGTTTGAAATGAGAGAGTACCAGAAAAGTCCTGACCATGAACAATAAAAAAGAAAGGTACATGATTATTTCAGACCTTCATGTACCCGATCACGACATAAAAACATTAAAGCTAATTTACAAGTTTATACCCTTTTATAAACCCGATTATTTAGACATTGTTGGAGATTTAGTCAATTTTACGAAAATATCAAAATACACCCAGGATCCCTACTATGAAGAAACTTTGCAGGATGAAATAGCAACTGCAAGAGAGGTGTTGCAGGAAATAGTAGAGACCTCCAGGAAAGCAAACCCCAATGTAGTTATTACATTATTTGAAGGAAATCACGAGTCAAGATTACAAAAGTTTCTAGGTAGAAATGCCAAAGAATTAGCAAATTTAGCATTTGACGATGAGTATTTAATATCAGTACCACACCTCTTCCAACTTAAGAAGTTTGGTATCAAATGGGTTCCGGAAACAAAAGTATTACAAAGACATAATGTATCCTTCTTTCACGGGCAGACTGTAAGAATAAAGGCAGGTTTCTCTGCACAAGCTAATATAGACAAGTTTGGTACTTCCGGATTTACAGGTCATACTCACGGACTCGCACATATAACTAGAACTCAATCTGGTAACACTAAATTTTGGATTGAAACCGGATGCTTGTGTAACCTTAACCCAAGTCCTGCATACGTTACACATCCGGATTGGACTCAAGGATTTGCAACAGCAGAATACAGTTTTGAAACCCACCAATTTTATCCTCAAATAGTTCCAATAATAAACCATAGTTTTCAATACAACGGAGAAATGTTCATATGAGATCAATAAGAGCCTCATTTTTGCTAATAAAAGAAGAAAATCCTTGTTGGAGTGGTTACACCTGTTTTTATGAAGCAGTTAGAAATAGAAAATTTACAAAAGATAGAATTGCACGAGCTTTTAATAGACTTGTTCCGAAAGACGATTATTTTGATTCTAAAACTACAATAATTAGACATCTTAGCAACGCATCAATGGAAGAAGGTACTCCTTATGAAACAGGAAGAGTGGATAGACTTAGAGTTGCCAAAATAAAATCCAGCGACTACGCAGTTTGGAGAAAGGCTGTATTTAAAAGAGATAACAATACTTGCGTAATATGTGGTACTAAATTCCCATTGGTAGCTCACCACATAGTCGAGTTTGTTAAATCTCCTGAATTACGAATGGCTGTAAATAATGGTGTTACTCTTTGTGTTAGATGCCACAGAGATGTTCACAAAAAGATATTATCTGTACCAAAATTGATGTAGGTAAAAAACTACGTATTTTTAATCTATTTTCCCCCACAATCTATTTTTAGGACAAAGCTAGTACATTTCACCTTTCGCATTTTCACCCCTCTAATTTTGGCAATTTGCATTTTTTCATCGGTTGCAGAAATTTTCAAAAAAAGCTAAG
>JAKPKF010000112.1 GCA_029553845.1 bacterium
GCAGGGATGGCCCTTGTAGCATTGGCTTCTGCTGCTCAATCTTTATTGGATAAAGGACCTGATTTAGAGAAAGCCCCAGGAATGGCTATGGGAGGTGTTGTACCAGCAGGATATCCAAATGATTCTTACCCTGCATTGTTAAGTTCTGGTGAAATGGTAGTCCCGCCACATAAACTTCCTGAATTTACTAAAGAAAAGGTAGATCTTAATGTAACAGTACAGGGTGTTGTCCGTGGTTCAGATCTACATTACATCATCAAAGAAGTAGATAGAAAATACAAAAATTCTTATTAATGGCTTACTGGGGGAACATATATTATGAATTTCGGGATTTTCAAGATCGGAGATATTTAGTAGAATTCTTTGATACTGAAGGTTCTGTTAAATCTTTTGAGATAAAAAACGCACCACCAGAACCTATTTCTATTACGCGTATTGGTGGTGGGAAAGATAATTGGGATGATTCCGTTATTTTGGCCCAGCAAATGACTTTTAGGTTTTATGTAGAGTACAATGATCTTCAAGTAATTGATCCTATTCTATGTAGTCCCTATCGTCAATGGGGAGCCAAAGTAACATTATTGGATCCTATAGAATTACAGATATTCCGTGGTTATTTAAAAACAGAGAATTGTATTCGTAGGTATGATCCTGAACCAAGGAATGCTGTAAAAATAGAATTGTGTGCTGTCGATGGTTTGGCAGAATTAAAAGATGTTGATTTTAAGAATTACATTCCAACAGGGGAACAAGATTATCCAGGAATCATAACATTGTTACGGGCTGTAAAATCAGCAGTCACTCCTCTTGCATTACAATTACCGTTCCTTGTTAAACTCAGTACATACGAAGAGAATTACATGAATCCTTCTGATTGTGTATTGGAAAAGGTTTATTGTAATTTATCAAGATTTTATAAAGGTACAAAAGGTGATATTTATACGAAAGATGTTGAGTTCATATCATGCTATGATGTGATTGAGTATGTCTTGAAACCATTCAATTGTAAATTATTTGTTACGCCGGAATATTTTTGTATTGTTAATTTTTATGAAAAAAATGGTGGATATCATTTCCGATATGGATGGGATCTGATATTAGACGAAACACAAGGTCCTTATGCTCCAGAAACAGGGATTAGTGATGTGACTAATTATTTTTTCAAGACGGATGCAGAATTACAAAAAATTCAACCATTGCGTTCTCTTCTTATAGAAGTAAACAATAATGATGAAGGTGAAACCCCACAAGATTTAGGGGATGATGGATCATGGACTTACACAGGTTGGAGTTCTCATTCTTCTGATGATGGTGTACTTGAATTGAAAATGACCGATATGGGGCAACCTTATATGATCCTCAATACTCCATTAAATTTAATTGTGCATCCCGGAAATGAAGTTTTAAGAGTTCAATTTTCATATAGATTAACTTCGTATGTAGAAGATAAGAAATCGGAATCCCAATTACAAATGGTGGTACGAATCCAAAAACCTACGGGAGTTTGGACTGATGTTGTTCGTTCCGCTGAAAATGCATACCCTAAAGATACTTGGCAACGGTTTGATAGTTATGTTTCAAATTATTTCTTTTTGCATAGTGCCGGGGAATACAATGTATTGATTGGGCTTGATTCCAAGACAGGTGGGAAACATTTCAAATCCCTTACTTTAGAGATCAAAGATATAAAATTATCCCAATACAATGTTACAACGGGCTATTCATTTGATCCGTTGTTTAGGGAAGTAGGTAGGCAGTTTTATCAAACAAATGGGGATTGGCATTCTTTTGAAGATGTTAAAACTTCATTGTATTTATTTGATGCCGAAGTAATATCTGATGATGGTGCTTTGTTAGTTATAGACGGGGGCCAAATTAAAACTACATCACAATGGAATCCTTACGGAGCAGATCTTAGAATAAGTATTGTTGATTTATTTTCAAGAAACATCCTTGTAAATAGAAGTATTTACAAAGATTATATTAGGATGAATATTGCGGACCGCAATTATAATATCATCAATGAAGCTCTATTGAAAATAAGCAATTGTTTCTTTGTTCAAAACAGTTACGATCGGGCATATCAGTTGATGTTTGTTGAACTTGAATTGACTGAAATTATATCAGGTAGTGATACATATCATCCTTACGATCAGGTAAATGGAGGTA
>JAKPKF010000113.1 GCA_029553845.1 bacterium
ATAGCTGCCATTGCTACGGAGTTCAGAGCAAAAAATCTGTTACCGTCTTTAGGAGCTAGACATTCGTTGAGTCTCCCTCTAGCAGCAAGCCAATCAGAGAGGTTCTTAGGATGATCTGTACCTGCGGTATTGACCGTGTTCCAGACATCAGCGTACATCTTGATAGCTTCCGCTTCGATGTTAGAAGCGAGAACTGCCATAGCGGGTTCAAGGATCCTCTCAGCAAAATCATCAATGCTAAGGGTAAGCTCTACAGAAGAGAATTTAATATCAACTCCCCACTGGTTAGCCATCACAAGATTGACTGAGCTTTCCGTAGTATCCTGAGCCGAAAGAGTAGCGTTCTTTCGAACAGTGTATTCGTTAGGGAGCCTTACTTTCAGCGTACTTCCGATTTTGGCTCCGGTCTTAGCGTAGCTGTCGTCATACTGCCTGTTAATCGAACCGATGAAGTTCAACTTACTATGCAGAATAGCGAGAGCTTTCCTAGTTACCATAGTAGGAGTAAGAATTGTGTTAGCCATTGTTTAAATCCTCCATATCTTAAAGAAAACGTCCTTTCCGTTTCTCGATTCTTTTTTGTCTTTCCGCCTTCATAAAATCCTCTATAGGCATTTCTTCTATACTCCTCTTCACTACTTCATTCCCGTTTACGGGGTTAATAGGAGGAGGAGCAGTACTTACTGTTTTCTTAGTAAACGAAGAGAATCTTATTTCCAGCTTTCCAATCTCCTTTGCAACCTTCGAAGGAGGCAAAGAAGAAAGCCTTAAAGCCTCATCAGGATTTTTTGCTAAGTAATATCCGATTTCAGCACCTAGCTCACTATCAAGAATCTCTTGACTCAGAGTAGGAGAAAAAACAGGTGTTGCGATCACATCATCAAAATCTTGATACTTAGCCCTCATACGTTCAGCTCTCTTATTGAAAGCCTTGAGAGACTCCTGAAATCTCTCCTCTGCCTGTTTCTTACTTAGTTCAGTGTTACGTTGAGCTTCATTCCAAGCGAAGATTTCATCTTCGTATTTAATTCTTGCCTTACGGTATTCGTTGGGATCTTCAAAATCATCTTCTAGAGGAGGAATAGGTCTTTGAGCAGGAGAGGATTTAGTTTTAGCCTCATTCCTGATTTCTTCAAGCTCCCTTCGAAGATTTTCAGATTCTCTTTTAGCTTCCCACTTTTCCCAAGTAAGTCTATCAATACGCTCCTGAACCTTACTGACAGGCTTTTTAGGTTTTCCCTCTTCTTCAGTTCCCTCTTCTTCAAGAGTTTTAGCTATTTCCTCTAGGGAAAAACCTTCTTCTTCGGTAGTCCGTGACTCTACCTCTTTTTCGTTTGTTTCTGATTGCACGTTTTCAGGCTGGATGGGTTCCTGATTATTAAGAGCATCCAAAGCTTGTTCCTCAGACATAGAAAATATCTCCTAGTTTTTATTACTCCCTATAATATAGGGATCAAATTTGCTCGTTTTCTCCAGGAGGGGGTTGTTCGCCTTTTCCTCCTAAGAGTACATTCATGTGTTTCTCTAATCTACGCTTAACTTCATCAGCTTTAGGCCAATCCTGGCTTTCGAAGAGAAGATCAAGGATGAGAGGAGCTATATTAGGAGCAGCTTGTATTACTTCTGCCATTGATTGAGCCGATTCTTCTCTTCTTGTCGAAAAGAGTCTTGTTCCTGGAACAACATCGTATCTTCCGATAGAGAGATCATTTAAAATAATTGACTCTCCTGTAGAAGGATTAATCTCTTGTTTATTGATGTCTACCAGAAGCTCATCGTCCTCTTCACCTAAAATTCTTATTCTTCGCTCGGTATCATAGATTTTCGGTATCAGTTCAATTAGCTGTCTCATAGTCTCAAGAATAGCTCTCTTAAGATTGTCGAAGAAATGAAATACCGCAAAATCGCTCCTGTCAGCTCTAGCTTTAATAGCCGCGCCTGTACGCTCATTAGATCTAGCTCCAAAGCTTGATTCGAACATCCCTATAGTGTCCTGGAGATCGCCAGCAGAGATTTGAAGCATTTGTCCAGCTCCAGTAGGCACAGTAGGAGGGGGTTCTCTCGTAGGCTTTCTTTGTCCTTGAGCATTGTAAAGCAAGTAGGGAAGGTTTTTCTGATTAGCTGAGTTCCACATATCCTCAAAGCCCTTAATCTCTTGGGGAGTTACCAGGTAGGGGGCTTTAGGAGCTAGAGCTACCGTCTCTGTCATATGAGTCCACCAAAAGTTATATGCCCTCTGAGGATCTTTTGCATCTCTGATAAGGGATCTCTTATAAGACTTTCCAGCAATATTAACGTAATCACCTAAAACTTCGATGATAGGAATCTCACTTCCAGGCCATACCCCTTCTTCCAGAATATCAAACCCTGTTATCTTAGCCCACTTAACTTTCTTAACAGTCTTATTCTTCTTCTGTATAACCATGTAATTAGCTCTCGCAAGAGTTTCTTCTAAAATTTCATCGTTAAGCTCCAGTATTTTAATTTCTCCTGTAGTTGTGTTTAAGCATTTAGCTAGCTCTATCGGAACTTCTTCCTTGTAGAAATACTCAGCTATATAAACTTTTTCAGAGTCATACCAAAGGTTGTTATCTCCCTCTCCCTGAGAGTTTACGCTTACAGGAGCTTTATCAGGATATTTAGCTTCAAACTCATCTATAGGCATTCCTTCTCGTATAAAACCATATTCCCTCTTAGGGTCTAGGTAAACTGAAAATTGATTTTCAATTTTTCTAATAAAAATTTCCTGATCAAAAGAATAATCAGGTTCTTCGGTAGTGATCCTGAAATAGCCAAATCCTCCTGCTATTGCTTTCTCTCCTGCATCCGCATAAACTTCATCAGCTTTACTGGCGAATTCAATATACCGAATTAAGCCTGTATAAATTTCAGCTACTTTAGGATCAGCTTTATCGTCTACGGGTTTAACTTTCCCACCTAAACGTTCATCCCTGGCTCTGTTAGCTACCTGAGCTACGAATTTCCTAAGCTTATTGGAAGTTAAACAAGGTCTATGATCTCTTTCTCTCTCAGCCTTAATTTCACTAGGCCATTGCCCTTCTTCTACGTTGTAAACGAATTTTAGATCCTCTAGAGAAGCAGGTCTGATATGAGACTCTGCGGTAGAGACTATTTGAAACCTAGATCTAGCTAAGGCTAAAAATTTGTCTACGTCTTTTATTGCCATGTTTTACTCCCTTTAAGCTCCCATCCAACCTTGAGGTTTAGGAATACCCTCTTGTTTATGACAGTAAACTCCCCTTCTACCTCTCACTTGAGGAATATCATCGAAATAGTACGTTATAGCTAACGCATCTGCTTCATCAGGAGAATGCCCTATCTCCTGTTTAATTTTTGCCTTTTCAGCTATCTTCAGCTTCCCTCCTCCTTCGTAGGAAGTTTTAATAGCACTTAGCTCGTCAATCAGGTCTGTATCATCAGGGATTGAGATCAAACCTTTCTCAAACTTTTCTCTCAGAGTCCAATACATTTCTGCTCTCTTGTTGTAGAACTTATCTGTATTCCCTGCTTGTTTACGGGAATCTGCCGATTCTACTCTAGATCCAAACTTATCAGCTAAAACTCCGTAAACTCCCCAACCAATACCGATGTTATCTATCCTAACAATATCAGGGCTATCTTCCAGAATGCTCATTTCAATCCAGTTAATTAAAACTTGAGAATCAGGAGTTTTCATTCTAGCTATAGGATAAACTTTCCCTCCCTTTCTCGTTATGATTACACTGTTGTCTCCTCCAGCTCCACAGTCTACTCCCTTTACTACAGGATCAGGATCAAGAGGAATTATTTCTCTGTTTACTGCATCCATGATCCAGTCCATAGGGAAAAGAGTATCTTCATCAACCAGAGGGGGTAAGCCTTTAATTCTGACTCTCCAGGGAGTAGAATTCTCTCCGTATTTAGCTCTAACCCTCTCTATAACCTGTCTGTCAGCTATTTCACTCTCCTCAGCATCCCAACGAAGAGTTACCCAATACTCAGAGTTCTTATACTGAGAGTCTATAGCGTATCCTTTAGAACGAGTAGGGTTAAAAATCATGAAAGCAAAGTTGCAAGGCTGGGTCATAGTACCTTCAAGGGGGTGAAAAACTGGCTCTGGAATACCGCTAGCTTCATCTATGACAATCATCATGTAGTCAGCATGAATACCTGAGAGAGTTTCAACTTGTTCCTCTACGCTGCTCTTAGGGCTAGCTGTCTTAGGAAATGCGAACCACTGTTTTCCTTTCAGGTCGTCCTCTACTTCACTGAAATAAACTTTGTCGGACTGAAGAGTTATCCAGGCTTTTGCCGGAGAGTAAGCCAACCATTTTGCTATCTCACTCCAGAGAACTTTCATAAGCTGATCTTGAGAAACTGAGACACAAGGAATTTTGCAGTTAGGAAAACAGCTTAAGAACCAGATAATCAACCAGGAAGCTAAAGCGTCCTTTCCTAGTCCTTTCCCTGCCATAACTGAAACTCCGAATTTATTATTAAGCTCCACCTCCTTTTCGGTTAATTCTAGTTTTCCAAACTTCTTCAATCTAGCTTGAACTAACTCCGATACCGCTTCGATAGATTTTCTTTGCTGGTTAGACATGACTATGTTCATTCCAGTTGCTTCGTTGTAGGGAGTAATAATTATTTCCTGGATGAACAGAGCAGGATTAACTATCCAGCGTTTAAAAATATCTTCTCCGATAGACTCAAAACTAGTCTCTTGAGGAGTTTTGTTGTTTGGGTTAGTTCTCATGTCAAATATATCTCCCAAAAATGTTTGCTCGTTGAGAGAAGGGGGGTACGGGCGTACCTTTGGGGGGATAAGAGTACAGAAATTCAGCAAGCCAGTTAGTAAAATCTTAAAGGCTTGCCACTGTTTAAGTAGGGGTTTTAACTAGGGTTTTAGCTAAGTTTTTAGTTAGGGTTTTCATGTTATTATTTTATGAATGAAATGAATAAAATAATAACTAACTAACTAGCTAGTTAGTTAATTAAATATATATTAATTAATTATATATATTAAACTAGCTAGTTTAAAGAGAAAGAAAGAAAGAAATATATAAAGAAAGAAAGAAAGAGAAAGAGAGACTACTCAAGAAAGTTTTAATCTCTTCGTAGATTCGCTCAAGTTTAAATTTCACTCCTGACTAATTTTTGAATATTAGCTTCTAAGTTAGAGAGGGGTTAATCCCCCCCCTCTCTCTTCTCGAAATAAAACTGCTCACAAGTACCCTGATAGATCCTAGTTTTGTAGCTGAAGTTATGAGTTAGACCGTCTACAACTATTGCTCCAGAGGCTTTATACTTAACTGGCTTCTCAGTACAGATCTCGTTGTAGATTATTTGGCCGTCAACTACATAAATTTCGTCTAAATTAGTGATTATCAGAGTTGTAAGTATAAGAAATAGCAGGATTATTTTAGTCAGTTTCATAGAAACCTCCTAATTCTTTAATAATTTTAAGCCTAAAGGCTCTCTTGGAATAAGATTGCCAGGGACGAAAGGGACTGTGCTACTGCACAACACCCCCTTACACGCCTTAATAGCGTATTGAACTGTCTTGTAATCGTCTCCTGTAACCGGAATTGAGCACCTAACCCCTTCAGCTACAGTCTCTACGGGAAAACTAATAAAACTTCCTCCATTCTTAGCCATTTCACAAGTCTCAGGAAGATTATCTACTCCAGAAATCCAGGGATCACTCACTATTCTCTCAGCTCTAGCTACATTCACTAGGAATAACAGAGCTAAGACTACTACTAAAAATGGTAAAATCTTTAATATTTTCACTTCTTTCCTCCTCTTTCTGTATTCATTAATACCTCTTTC
>JAKPKF010000094.1 GCA_029553845.1 bacterium
CATTATCCGAATGGCAAATGGACTGTTGTTGAGAATAAAAAAAATCACAATAGGGGTTACTGCCGAGTATGGCTTAATGGGACAAATATATTGTACCATGTTATTATTTGGATATTGTCAACAGGTAAAGATATACCTAAAGGAATGGAAATAGACCACATCAATGGGAATAAAATTGATAATAGAATTGAAAATCTTAGGATTGTCACAAGAAGGGGAAATCAGCAAAACCGAAAAAAACATAGAGCAGGTAGATTGGTTGGGGCAACCTATTGTAAAGAACGTAATTATTGGCGATCACAGATTGCAATAGACAAGACCCGTATTAAGCTAGGGTGGTATAAAACAGAACAAGAAGCACACGAAGCCTATATGATAGCTTGCAAACATATCAAATCATATGTCGATAATAAATCGTTCCGAGAATTAATCAAGAAAGAGATGGAAGGTAAATAATGGCTGATAATGAAAAGTACTATTACATAAAACTCAAAGATAACTATTTCGATCAAGACAACATCAAGGTTCTTGAGTCTATGAAGAATGGACATACTTATAGTTTGATTATTATCAAGTTATATCTAAAGGCATCAAAGACCGCTGGGCAGCTTATGATGACGCAAAGGATACCATACGACCCAAGTAATATAGATACGCTTGCAAGCGTCCTGGGGCATGATGTAGACCACGTTAAGGAAGCTATCAGACTAGGGGTACAGCTAGACTTGATAAAGATTATTGACGGAAGAGAAATCTGGATGACTGAGATTCAAAACATGATAGGTCAATCATCAACAGAAGCAGACAGGATAAGACTTTACAGGAAAAAATTAGACGCAAAATCATTGCCAGAAAGTACAGATGTACAAATGTACGACAAAAGTACACCAGAGATAGAGATAGAGATAGAGAAAGAGATAGAGAAAGATAAAGATAATATTTGCGGTGAAGTTTCTAGCGAAACCATCTCCGCTAGTCCTGTTTTTATATCATTACCAAAGATAGGCTCTCCATCTTCTCCATCTAAGATTTATCACGTTACCGAAGAATATCTTGCAAAGTTGG
>JAKPKF010000172.1 GCA_029553845.1 bacterium
CTTGTCCTTTTGGCTTGATGATGTAGCTTCCAACTAAGTCGTTAAACTGAGTCTTGCCTACCATTTTTTGAAGGTCACTTATTGATAATATTTTTTTAGGTGCGAATGGATCGTAGCCGTTATCAGATATGATTTTTGCAACTGCATCTTCATCACTGATTTTGCGTTTAGTAACCGATTCAACAATCTTATAACCTTTCCACTTTTTGCCTTCTAGTGCCTTTTTAAGACAATATTCTTTAATGCTATCAATGTAAGAAATAACACTATCTAATTTTGGTAAAATAGCTTCAATTTCTTCATCAGTCATGAATTCAGGTTTGTTAACTTCCTTTACTGCTTCAAGTGCATCTTCTGCTCTTTTTCTACAACTATTTCTGCCAGGACAGAATCTGCACCAAACACCACTATTTGCTTTTGAATCTTCACTAAGTGCTTCTTTTGCAGCAGGAATAAGTCTTTCTCTTTCCCATTTCTCAAGTTCCTCTGAAGTTATGGAATACTCTGAAATATTGTGAATTCGTTCTTGATAAATAACTAAGCGTATGTTCTTAATTGGATAAAAATCTTTGTAGCATTTGTAGGCATATAAACCATAAATTCCAAGCTGACTGTTTAGTTCATTTAACGTTTCATCAAATGGTGTTACCTTGATAAATCCAGTCTTGTTGTCAATGATTGTTAGCGTATCTCCTGCAATAATCCCGCAATCCAAAGTTCCATGAGTATCTGGTGCATAGTCCATTTCTAGAAGTTGTTCGATCAGTACAATTGGCTGCTCGCCCGTACGCTTAGCTTCATAATCAACTGTGCTGATTACATAGTTAGCGTAGCCATTTGCTAATCGTTCCATTTCTTCTGAATAGTGCTTAAAACCTGCTTTGATTTCATCTGTTGTCTTTTTATTGCCAGATTCATAATCTTCAAGTTTTAAGCTTTGTCTGATGTAGTGTTCTGCAAGTAGATGGCACTCGCTTCCAAACTCACTAGCTTCTGTAGTCTCTTCAGCTTTAGTTGCTAGGAATCTAGTAGCGTATCCACAATAGAACCACTCTTTGCTACTTGGAGCCAAGATCGAATGTGCCCTTTGAGCCATCTTTCTCACCTCCTTCTTTTACATCTCCATCTAG